>NZ_JAOWDM010000081.1:0-133005 GCF_030334645.1 Citrobacter sp. Cc139 | reverse complement strand
ATGGCTACGTAGCTCAGCTGGTTAGAGCACATCACTCATAATGATGGGGTCACAGGTTCGAATCCCGTCGTAGCCACCATCTTTTTTGCGGGAGTGGCGAAATTGGTAGACGCACCAGATTTAGGTTCTGGCGCCGCAAGGTGTGCGAGTTCAAGTCTCGCCTCCCGCACCATTCACCCGTAAGCGTTGCACGGATGGGGTATCGCCAAGCGGTAAGGCACCGGTTTTTGATACCGGCATTCCCTGGTTCGAATCCAGGTACCCCAGCCATTTTTTCTTCGATATAGCGGTTCACCGCAACGGTCATTGGGGTATCGCCAAGCGGTAAGGCACCGGTTTTTGATACCGGCATTCCCTGGTTCGAATCCAGGTACCCCAGCCATCGAAGAATAAGTAATATATGGCTACGTAGCTCAGCTGGTTAGAGCACATCACTCATAATGATGGGGTCACAGGTTCGAATCCCGTCGTAGCCACCATATTAAGGACGTATCGACTCGTTCGGTAAAGCCAAAATATTGTTGGGGTATCGCCAAGCGGTAAGGCACCGGATTCTGATTCCGGCATTCCGAGGTTCGAATCCTCGTACCCCAGCCAATTTCAAAAGTCGTCCACATTGTGGGTGCGCCCGTTGGGGTATCGCCAAGCGGTAAGGCTCTGGTTTCTGATACCAGCATTCCGAGGTTCGAATCCTCGTACCCCAGCCATATTAAAAAAGCTCGCTTCGGCGAGCTTTTTGCTTTTCTGCGTTTATCGCCTGATGGCGCTCAGCTTATCAGGCCTACGTATTTCCCCCGTAGGCCTGCCTGAATTACAATCCTAACGCATACTTCAAGGCCTGACGTTTCAGTACGCCTGCGCGCTCTGCGGCCATTAACCCGAGATTACGCATGATACGCAGCGGCTGCAGGTTGTTGCTGAATCCGGCGTAGAACAGATCCATCCCACTCTGCATAATGAAATTATCAGTCATACGACGATTCTGATAGCGCTTCAGTACCGGCTGACTGGCCCAGGATTCACCGTAGCTGCGCGCATTAGCCAGCACGTCAATCAGCGCATCCACATCACGGAACCCCAGATTAACGCCCTGCCCCGCCAGCGGATGAATGGTATGCGCGGCATCGCCCACCAACGCCAGACCTGGCTGGACATATTGTAGCGCGTGACGACGCGTAAGCGGGAATGCCCCCGCCGCCACAGGCGTAACGTTGCCGAGTCGCGACGGGAAGTGTTTGGCGATCTCCACCTGCAGTTGCGACATGCCCAAACCCTGCAGTTGGCGGATACGCGCCGGTGAGTCATACCACACCAGCGAGGCCCAGTTATCAAACAGCGGTAAAAATGCGCGCGGACCGTCAGGCGTGAATTGTTGCCAGGTGCTGTCGCCAGGTGCGTTCTCGCATTGTACGGTGATTAACATGCAGGACTGCGCGTACTGCCAGGCATGAATACCAATCCCGGCCATTTTCCGCACCTGAGAATTTGCACCGTCCGCGCCGATCACCAGCTTCGCGCTGATTTTCTCACCGCCAGCCAGTTCAAGCTCGTGACGATCATCATGCTGATGCAGAGAGATCAATGACGCCGGTACGCGCAGCGTGACTTTCGGGTGGGCTTCCAGCGCCTGCCAGAGTGCCTGTTGCAGAACCGTGTTTTCCACCATATAACCCAGCAAAGGTAACTTAAGCTCAGCGGCATCAAACATTACATGGGCATTTTCCCATTCCCACGTTTCCAGACGACGGTAAGGATGACTGCGCATACCCTGAACCGTATCCCAGACCCCCAGCCCTTTCAGCAACGACACCGAGGCGGAGCTAATGGCGGAAATTCTGACATCGGGCTGTCCATCAGCCACAAACGGCGCGGGAACGGCATGTTCAATGACCGTTACCGTAAATCCATGCTGCGCCAGTCCAAGCGCCAGCGCGCCGCCGACCATCCCCCCGCCGACAATGGCAATTTCCGTTGGTTGATTTGTCATGTGGTCAATCATCCTGTTACATGTATTGTGTAAGTTTACAGGATTTTTTACCCCTTGAGGCTGACATCCGTCATACTGGTCACAACCGCGCCAAAGCAGTACACTATGCGCCCTGCATTTCAGCCACAATTTCGCAAGAGCAAGTCGATGACCAAAAAACTCCATATTAAAACCTGGGGCTGTCAGATGAACGAATACGATTCATCGAAGATGGCCGATCTGCTGGATGCCACTCATGGGTATCAACTGACCGACGTGGCGGAAGAAGCGGATGTGCTGCTGCTGAATACCTGCTCAATCCGTGAGAAGGCTCAGGAAAAAGTTTTCCATCAGTTGGGCCGCTGGAAGCTGTTAAAAGAGAAAAATCCCAATCTCATCATCGGTGTCGGTGGCTGTGTCGCATCTCAGGAAGGCGATCATATTCGCCAGCGCGCCCACTACGTCGATATTATTTTTGGGCCGCAGACTCTGCATCGCCTGCCGGAAATGATCAACAAAGTACGTGGAAGCACTAGCCGTAGCCCGGTAGTTGATATCAGTTTCCCGGAGATCGAAAAGTTTGACCGCCTGCCGGAACCGCGTGCTGAAGGTCCAAGCGCGTTTGTGTCCATCATGGAAGGCTGTAATAAATATTGTACCTACTGCGTGGTGCCCTACACCCGCGGTGAAGAAGTCAGCCGCCCGGCGGATGACATCCTGTTCGAAATCGCTCAGCTTGCGGCGCAAGGCGTGCGTGAAGTGAACCTGCTGGGGCAAAACGTGAACGCCTGGCGCGGTGAGAACTATGATGGCACGACAGGATCTTTTGCTGACCTGCTGCGCCTGGTTGCGGCGATCGACGGCATTGACCGTATCCGCTTCACCACCAGCCATCCGATCGAATTCACCGATGATATCGTTGAAGTTTATCGCGATACGCCGGAGCTGGTGAGTTTCCTGCACCTGCCGGTACAGAGCGGTTCAGATCGCGTACTGAATCTGATGGGACGCACCCATACCGCGCTGGAATACAAAGCGATCATTCGCAAACTGCGCGCGGCGCGTCCGGACATTCAGATTAGCTCGGATTTCATCGTTGGCTTCCCTGGCGAAACCACACAGGATTTCGAGCAGACCATGAAGTTGATTGCTGACGTGAATTTTGACATGAGCTACAGCTTTATCTTCTCTGCGCGTCCTGGCACCCCGGCTGCCGATATGGTTGACGACGTACCGGAAGAAGAGAAAAAACAGCGTCTGTATATCCTGCAGGAGCGAATTAACCAGCAGGCCATGGCCTGGAGCCGCCGTATGGTCGGCACAACCCAGCGTATTCTGGTTGAAGGCACATCACGTAAGAGCATCATGGAGTTGTCAGGGCGTACCGAAAACAACCGCGTGGTGAACTTTGAAGGCACCCCGGAAATGGTCGGTAAGTTTGTGGATGTTGAAATTACCGATGTCTGGACGAACTCCCTGCGCGGTAAAGTGGTGCGCACCGAAGACGAAATGGGCCTGCGCATCGCAGAATCCCCTGAGTCGGTCATTGCGCGTACCCGCAAAGAAAACGATCTGGGCGTCGGTATTTACCAGCCTTAATCTTCTGGCCCGTCAGCTCTGACGGGCCTTGTATTTCCTCCCGCAGTCCCCATATTTATTGCAATGCTTGCGCCTTTTCCCTATGGCGTGAATAATTTCCTTAGATGCCGGTAAATGTTCAGCGTCCGGCGAGACATGCTAAAGAGGAACAGTTTGAACATAGACACTCGCGAAATCACCCTTGAACCCGCAGACAACGCCCGTCTGTTGAGCCTTTGCGGTCCATTTGATGACAACATCAAACAGCTTGAACGTCGCCTCGGCATCGAAATTAACCGTCGGGATAACCACTTTAAGCTGACCGGTCGCCCAATTTGCGTCACCGCTGCGGCTGATATTTTACGCAGCCTGTATGTCGATACCGCCCCAATGCGCGGTCAGACGCAGGACATTGAACCTGAGCAAATTCATCTGGCGATTAAAGAAGCGCGTGTGCTTGAGCAAAGCGCGGACAGCGTGCCGGAATTTGGCAAAGCGGTGAATATCAAAACCAAGCGCGGAGTGATTAAACCGCGTACGCCGAACCAGGCGCAGTACATCGCTAACATCCTCGATCACGACATCACCTTCGGCGTTGGCCCTGCGGGTACGGGTAAAACGTATCTTGCGGTTGCCGCTGCGGTCGATGCGCTTGAGCGCCAGGAGATCCGTCGAATTCTGCTGACCCGTCCGGCAGTGGAAGCCGGCGAAAAACTGGGCTTCCTGCCAGGCGATCTGAGTCAGAAGGTCGATCCCTATTTACGTCCGCTGTATGACGCGCTGTTCGAAATGCTCGGTTTTGAGAAGGTCGAAAAGCTGATCGAGCGTAACGTCATTGAAGTGGCGCCGTTGGCCTATATGCGCGGTCGTACCTTAAACGATGCGTTCATCATTCTTGATGAGAGCCAGAACACCACCATCGAACAGATGAAAATGTTCCTGACCCGTATCGGCTTTAACTCCAAAGCGGTCATCACCGGCGATATCACTCAGATTGACCTGCCGCGTAGCACTAAGTCCGGTCTGCGTCATGCCATTGAGGTGCTGGCCGAAGTCGACGAGATTAGTTTTAATTTCTTCCATAGCGAAGACGTGGTTCGCCACCCGGTAGTCGCCCGTATCGTCACGGCGTATGAAGCCTGGGAAGAAGCAGAACAGAAACGAAAAGCCGAGCTGGCAGCGGAACGCAAGCGCGAAGCTCAGGAGCAGGAGCAAAAATGAGTCAGGTTATTCTCGATTTACAACTGGCATGTGAAGACGAATCTGGTTTACCCACAGAAAGTCAGTTTCAGGGCTGGCTGGATGCGGTAATCCCGCAGTTTCAGGAAGAGTCTGAAGTGACGATTCGCCTGGTTGATGACGCGGAAAGCCACGAGCTGAACCTGACCTATCGCGGGAAAGATAAATCAACCAACGTGCTCTCTTTCCCGTTTGAAGCCCCGCCGGGCATTGAGATGCCACTGCTGGGCGATCTGATCATCTGCCGCCAGGTGGTTGAGAAAGAAGCGCAGGAGCAAGGTAAACCGCTTGAGGCCCACTGGGCGCACATGGTGGTGCACGGTAGCCTGCATTTACTCGGCTACGACCATATCGAAGATGATGAAGCGGAAGAAATGGAATCCCTTGAAACAGAGATTATGCTTGCTCTGGGCTATGAGGATCCGTACATTGCCGAGAAGGAATAAGCCGTCGGGCATCAGCCCGGGCTTCCCATGAAGCCATGCGCTGAGTTTACGCGCATTGAGCGACCTATTAACTAACATGAGAACCCATACGACGCCATGAGCGACGACAATTCACACAGTAGTGACACGTTAACCAGCAAAAAGGGATTTTTTTCCCTGTTACTGAGCCAACTTTTCCACGGTGAACCCAAAAACCGCGACGAACTGTTGGAGCTGATCCGTGATTCCGGGCAGAACGACCTTATCGATGAAGATACGCGTGATATGCTCGAAGGGGTGATGGACATTGCGGACCAGCGCGTTCGCGACATCATGATCCCCCGCTCTCAAATGATTACCCTGAAACGCAACCAGACCCTGGATGAATGCCTCGATGTCATTATCGAGTCAGCCCACTCGCGTTTCCCGGTGATCAGCGAAGACAAAGATCACATTGAAGGGATTCTGATGGCCAAAGATCTGCTGCCGTTTATGCGCAGCGATGCCGAAGCCTTCAGCATGGAGAAAGTGTTACGCCAGGCGGTTGTCGTACCGGAAAGCAAGCGTGTTGACCGCATGCTGAAAGAGTTCCGCTCCCAGCGTTATCATATGGCTATCGTCATCGACGAGTTCGGCGGTGTCTCTGGTCTGGTGACCATTGAGGACATCCTTGAACTGATCGTTGGTGAAATCGAAGATGAGTACGACGAAGAAGACGATATTGATTTCCGTCAGCTCAGTCGCCACACCTGGACCATTCGCGCGCTGGCGCCAATTGAGGACTTCAACGAAGCCTTTGGCACCCACTTTAGCGACGAAGAAGTCGATACCATTGGCGGTCTGGTTATGCAGGCCTTTGGTCATCTTCCCGCTCGTGGGGAGACTATCGACATTGATGGTTACCAGTTCAAAGTGGCAATGGCCGACAGCCGTCGTATTATTCAGGTTCATGTCAGAATTCCGGACGACTCACCCCAGCCCAAACTGGACGAATAAACCCGAAACTGGATCTAAGACTACATGGCATTTGCCTCACTAATTGAACGCCAGCGCATTCGCCTGCTGCTGGCGTTATTATTCGGTGCCTGCGGGACGCTGGCTTTCTCTCCGTATGACATCTGGCCTGCGGCGATCGTATCGCTGATGGGCCTGCAGGCTCTCACCCTCAACCGCCGTCCACTTCAGTCAGCCGCTATCGGCTACTTCTGGGGCCTGGGATTGTTTGGCTCCGGCATTAACTGGGTCTACGTCAGCATCGCGCAGTTTGGCGGTATGCCAGGTCCGGTTAACGTTTTCCTTGTGGTACTGCTTGCCGCCTACCTTTCACTCTATACCGGTCTGTTTGCTGGCGTGTTGTCACGCCTGTGGCCGAAGACAACCTGGCTACGCGTCGCCATTGCCGCGCCGGTTGTCTGGCAGATAACCGAGTTCCTGCGCGGCTGGGTCCTGACCGGCTTTCCGTGGCTGCAGTTTGGTTACAGCCAGATTGACGGCCCGTTAAAAGGGCTGGCGCCGGTGATGGGCGTTGAAGCGATTAACTTCCTGCTGATGATGGCCAGCGGCCTGCTGGCGCTGGCGCTGGTGACGCGCAACTGGAAACCGCTGATTGCTGGCGTGGTGCTTTTCGCTCTGCCTTTCCCGCTGCGCTATATCCAGTGGTATACGCTTGAGCCGGAAAAAACAACTCAGGTTTCGATGGTACAGGGTGACATTCCGCAGTCACTGAAGTGGGATGAGGGTCAACTACTTAACACGCTGAAAATTTATCTCGACGCCACCCAGCCCGAAATGGGTAAATCACAGCTGATCATCTGGCCGGAGTCCGCTATCCCGGACCTGGAAATTAACCAGCAGCGTTTTTTGAGCATGATGGATGATCTGCTGAAATCGAAAAACAGCACGTTGATTACCGGTATCGTAGACGCGCGGCTGAATAAGCAGAACCGTTACGACACCTACAACACCATCATCACGCTGGGTAAAGACAGCCCGTACAGCTACGACTCCAGTAACCGCTACAATAAAAACCATCTGGTACCGTTTGGCGAGTTTGTCCCGCTGGAATCGATCCTGCGCCCATTAGCGCCGTTCTTTGACCTGCCTATGTCGTCGTTCAGCCGCGGGCCGTATGTGCAGCCACAGTTGCATGCACACGGCTTTAAGCTGACCGCAGCAATCTGCTACGAAATCATTCTTGGCGAACAGGTTCGTGATAACTTCCGCCCGGATACGGACTATCTGCTCACCATCTCTAACGATGCGTGGTTTGGTAAGTCTATCGGCCCATGGCAGCACTTCCAGATGGCGCGTATGCGTTCCCTGGAACTGGCGCGCCCGCTGCTGCGTAGCACCAACAATGGTATTACGGCGGTGATTGGTCCACAGGGTGAGATTCAGGCGATGATCCCGCAGTTTACCCGCCAGGTTCTGACCACCAGCGTAACGCCAACCACGGGCTTAACCCCGTATGCCCGTACCGGTAACTGGCCGCTATGGCTGCTTACCGCACTGTTTGGCTTTGGCGCGCTGGTAATGAGCCTGCGCCAGCGTCGTAAATAACCTTCCTTCCCCGGGCCGGATAACGACTTTGTTTATCCGGCCGACAAACTCCCTACCTTGCCCATTCTGGCACGTCTATTGCTTTGTTATACAAGGCAAACGCAGTTTTGGCTGAATGTGCAACCTGGTCGCACCAAAGTTGATCTTTGGTAGCACCTGAAATGTGCAACAAGATATTTTTGCCCCCAAATGGTGCGGCGCACTTCGCAAAAATAAACAATAACACAGCAAATTCTTTACATTCATCCAAACTAAATGTTAACAAACATATACAAGACTGCACGTTTAAGTAGCAAACAATAACAACATCACAATGGGTATCAATGCGTCCCTGGCGCAGACGATAAAGGAGTTGGATATGCAATTACGTAAGCTCGCCACTGCCATGCTGGTCATGGGAATGTCCGCTGGTCTGGCGCACGCAGAAGATGCGGCACCAGCGGCAGGCAGCACGCTGGACAAGATCGCCAAAAATGGCGTTATCGTTGTCGGTCACCGTGAATCATCGGTACCGTTTTCTTACTACGATAATCAGCAAAAAGTGGTCGGTTATTCACAGGATTACTCCAACGCCATCGTTGAAGCCGTGAAGAAAAAACTCAACAAGCCTGACCTGCAGGTAAAACTGATCCCGATTACCTCACAGAACCGTATCCCGCTGCTGCAAAACGGTACCTTCGACTTTGAATGTGGTTCCACCACCAACAACGTCGAGCGTCAAAAACAAGCGGCATTCTCTGACACCATTTTCGTTGTCGGCACCCGTCTGCTGGCGAAAAAAGGCGGCGACGTCAAAGATTTCGCTGACCTGAAAGGCAAAGCCGTGGTCGTGACTTCGGGCACCACCTCAGAAGTGCTGCTGCACAAGCTGAACGAAGAACAAAAAATGGACATGCGCATCATCAGCGCGAAAGACCACGGTGACTCTTTCCGTACTCTGGAAAGCGGTCGCGCCGTTGCCTTTATGATGGATGACGCCCTGCTGGCTGGCGAACGCGCGAAGGCGAAAAAACCAGACAACTGGGAGATCGTCGGCAAGCCGCAGTCTCAGGAAGCCTATGGCTGCATGCTGCGCAAAGATGACCCTGAGTTCAAAAAACTGATGGACGACACGATCGCCAAGGCGCAGACCTCAGGCGAAGCGGAAAAATGGTTTGATAAGTGGTTTAAAAACCCAATTCCACCGAAGAACCTGAACATGAATTTCGAACTGTCAGATGAGATGAAAGCTCTGTTCAAAGAACCGAATGATAAAGCGCTTAACTAACTAAAATAAATGGGAGGCTTCCCCTCCCTCTCGATTGCTACTCGGCACGGACAGACTATAAGCCTGATGGTCGTTCCCCATCAGGCCTGAAAACCGCAAAACGCTGAATAACAATCTTCGAGGGTAGCGCTGCTACCCTTTTTTTTCTGGAGTAGATTTATGTCTATAGACTGGAACTGGGGCATTTTTTTACAACAAGCCCCGTTCGGCAACACCACCTATCTCGGCTGGCTCTGGAGTGGTTTCCAGGTCACGGTCGCGTTATCCATTACGGCCTGGATTATCGCTTTCCTCATCGGTTCTTTATTCGGCATTTTACGTACAGTTCCCAACCGCTTCCTTGCCGGGATCGGCACGCTGTACGTTGAGCTGTTTCGTAACGTTCCGCTCATTGTCCAATTTTTTACCTGGTATCTGGTCATTCCTGAACTGTTGCCGGAAAACATTGGTATGTGGTTCAAGTCGGAACTGGATCCCAATATTCAGTTCTTCCTTTCATCTATGCTTTGTCTGGGGCTGTTTACCGCCGCGCGCGTCTGCGAGCAGGTTCGCGCTGCTATTCAGTCTCTGCCTCGTGGACAGAAAAACGCTGCGCTGGCGATGGGGCTGACGTTGCCGCAGGCTTATCGTTATGTTCTGCTGCCAAACGCTTACCGCGTGATTGTTCCGCCAATGACCTCAGAGATGATGAACCTGGTGAAGAACTCCGCGATCGCTTCTACTATCGGCCTGGTCGATATGGCGGCGCAGGCGGGGAAACTGCTGGATTACTCCGCCCACGCCTGGGAATCGTTTACGGCCATTACTCTGGCCTACGTGCTGATTAACGCTGTCATCATGCTGGTGATGAATCTCGTCGAACGCAAGATCCGCCTGCCGGGCAATATGGGAGGCAAATAATGTACGAATTTGACTGGAGTTCTATTGTCCCTTCCCTGCCGTATCTGCTGGATGGGCTGATGATCACGCTGAAAATTACCGTCACGGCGGTCGTCATTGGTATCGTATGGGGAACTATCCTGGCCGTCATGCGTCTGTCCAGCTTCGCGCCGATTGCCTGGTTTGCGAAAGGCTACGTCAACGTATTCCGTTCCATTCCACTGGTGATGGTACTGCTGTGGTTCTACCTGATTGTGCCCGGCTTCCTGCAAAACGTATTGGGTTTGTCGCCAAAGACCGATATTCGCCTGATCTCGGCGATGGTCGCGTTTTCAATGTTTGAAGCCGCGTACTACTCAGAGATTATCCGGGCAGGGATCCAGAGTATTTCTCGCGGGCAGTCCAGCGCCGCGCTGGCGCTGGGGATGACCCACTGGCAGTCGATGAAGCTCATTATTCTGCCGCAGGCCTTCCGCGCGATGGTGCCGCTGCTGCTTACCCAGGGTATCGTACTCTTCCAGGATACCTCGCTGGTCTATGTATTAAGTCTGGCAGACTTCTTCCGTACCGCCTCCACCATTGGCGAGCGTGACGGCACGCAGGTTGAAATGATCCTGTTTGCTGGCGCCGTTTATTTTGTATTCAGTCTGAGCGCATCGTTGTTGGTCAGCTATTTGAAGAAAAGGACAGTTTAATGATTACCCTGAAAAATGTTTCTAAATGGTATGGTCACTTTCAGGTGCTGACCGACTGCTCTACGGAAGTGAAAAAAGGTGAAGTGGTCGTGGTCTGCGGTCCTTCAGGTTCCGGTAAATCCACGCTTATCAAAACCGTGAACGGTCTGGAGCCGGTGCAACAGGGCGTCATCACGGTTGATGGCACCGTGGTGAACGACAAAAAAACCGATCTGGCCAAACTGCGCTCCCGTGTGGGCATGGTGTTCCAGCACTTCGAACTGTTTCCACATCTGTCGATCATTGAAAACCTGACGCTGGCGCAGGTAAAAGTGCTTAAACGCGATAAAGCGCCTGCCCGCGCAAAAGCGCAGAAGCTGCTGGAGCGTGTCGGTCTGGCGGCCCATGCCGAAAAGTTTCCGGCTCAGCTCTCCGGGGGACAGCAACAGCGTGTCGCCATCGCCCGGGCGCTGTGCATGGATCCCATCGCTATGCTGTTTGACGAACCGACGTCGGCGCTTGATCCTGAAATGATCAACGAAGTTCTGGACGTTATGGTTGAACTGGCCAATGAAGGGATGACCATGATGGTGGTTACCCACGAAATGGGCTTTGCGCGGAAAGTAGCGAACCGGGTGATCTTCATGGATGAAGGGAAAATTGTTGAAGACTCACCGAAAGAAGAGTTCTTCGCCAATCCGAAATCGGACCGCGCCAAAGACTTCCTCGCGAAAATCCTGCACTAAACTTGCTGGCGCGCACCGCTATGTGCGCGTCACCTCACGCTTTATCTCTTCACTCCTCGAAACAGGTACAGCCCAGCGTTAACCTTGTCACAAAGTCCCACTTACAAGGAGCAACAATGGCACTTCCTATCCTGTTTGATTGCGATCCAGGTCATGACGACGCTATCGCAATTGTTCTCGCCCTCGCCTCACCTGAACTGGATGTGAAAGCAATCACCTCTTCTGCCGGCAACCAGACGCCCGACAAAACGCTGCGTAACGTATTACGCATGTTAACGTTACTCAACCGTACGGATATCCCTGTAGCCGGCGGAGCCGTAAAACCGCTGATGCGCGATCTGATTATTGCCGATAACGTCCACGGTGAGAGTGGGCTGGATGGCCCGGCATTGCCGGAACCCGCTTTCGCTCCTCTGGACTGTACCGCCGTAGAACTGATGGCGAAAACCCTGCGCGAAAGCCCGGAACCGGTCACGATTGTCTCCACCGGGCCGCAAACTAACGTGGCATTGCTTCTGAACAGCCATCCTGAGCTGCACGCCAAAATCGCCCGTATCGTGATTATGGGCGGTGCGATGGGCCTCGGGAACTGGACGCCCGCGGCGGAATTCAATATCTATGTCGATCCTGAAGCCGCTGAGATCGTATTCCAGTCGGGTATCCCAGTGGTGATGGCAGGTCTGGACGTCACGCATAAAGCGCAAATACACCGTGAAGATACCGAGCGATTCCGCGCTATCGGCAACCCTGTTTCGACGATCGTGGCTGAACTACTCGACTTTTTCTTTGAATATCATAAAGACGAAAAATGGGGATTCATCGGCGCGCCACTGCACGACCCGTGTACCATTGCCTGGCTGCTGAAACCTGAACTGTTTACTACCGTTGAGCGTTGGGTTGGCGTGGAAACGCAGGGCAAATATACCCAGGGGATGACGGTGGTGGACTACTATTTCCTGAGCGGCAATAAACCTAACGCAACCGTGATGGTGGACGTTGATCGCCAGGGGTTTGTCGATTTGCTGGCAGAACGGCTGAAGTTTTACGCCTAATACACGCCGGATGGCGCTAACGCTTATCCGGCCTACAAAATCGTGCAGTTTGTAGGCCGGAAAAGACGCTTCGCGTCGCCATCCGGCAATAAGCGATCACGGCTCAAACGGTCTACGCTGAAACTGGTCATGGCCGCATTTCGGGCACAGCGGCAGTACATCCGGGGTGTATACCGCTAAATGGAAGTGGCACTTCTCGCAGACCAGATTGCCCAGGCCAACCACCTCGCCGCTGTGATAAACCCCATGATGGCTAAGATCCTGGAACACTTCGCGCCATTCGAGCTGCGTTTTATCAGTAATATCGGCCAGTTCCTGCCAGATGCTCTCTTTGATAACCCGCATAAAGACGCTATCAGTCTCTTCATCGAGACTCTCTTCATAACTCAACGCAAACTCTTCCAGGTCGCGTCTGACGGCCCGGGTGACCTCTTCCACCTCGGTTCGCGTTAACTCCCCGGTCTGCATAACTCGCTGACGCGCCTGCTCCACCAGCGCATCAATATCGCGTTCGCCGTTACGCAGGCGTTCGCTCAGTGAAGCCACCAGTTCACGGTAATATTGAGCAACCTTGTTCATCACTTCACCTCCTGGGTCGTTAACTGTCTATAATAATAGACGTTATTTACGCTACGCTTTGCAAGACTGTCCACAGAGTGTGTAAATTCGTGCAAGAATTATCCTTGCGGGAATTCAACGCTGAATGCGCGAAAGGCTGTTTTGGCGCGGGCGTTTGGGCTATGCTATGCGGATCTGAAACACCACATCTAGAGCTACGTTTGTAGCTGTATTGAAAACAGGACCACTGGCTGCCATGCAAGAGCAATACCGCCCGGAAGAGATAGAATCCAAAGTACAGCTTCACTGGGATGAGAAGCGCACATTTGAAGTGACCGAAGACGAGAGCAAAGAGAAGTATTACTGCCTGTCTATGCTTCCCTATCCTTCTGGTCGACTACACATGGGCCACGTACGTAACTACACCATCGGTGACGTGATCGCCCGCTACCAGCGTATGCTGGGCAAAAACGTACTGCAGCCCATTGGCTGGGATGCGTTCGGTCTGCCTGCGGAAGGCGCTGCGGTTAAAAACAACACCGCTCCGGCACCGTGGACGTACGACAACATCGCCTACATGAAAAACCAGCTCAAAATGCTGGGCTTTGGTTATGACTGGAGCCGCGAGCTGGCGACCTGCACCCCGGAATACTACCGTTGGGAACAGAAGTTCTTCACCGAGCTGTATAAAAAAGGCCTGGTATATAAGAAAACCTCTGCAGTCAACTGGTGCCCGAACGATCAGACCGTTCTTGCCAACGAGCAGGTTATCGACGGCTGCTGCTGGCGTTGCGATACCAAAGTTGAGCGTAAAGAGATCCCGCAGTGGTTCATTAAAATCACCGCTTACGCTGACGAACTGCTGCGCGATCTGGATAACCTGGATCACTGGCCGGACACCGTTAAGACCATGCAGCGCAACTGGATCGGTCGTTCTGAAGGCGTGGAAATCACCTTCGACGTGAACGATTACGACAACACGCTGACCGTCTATACCACCCGCCCGGATACCTTTATGGGTGCGACCTATCTGGCCGTTGCCGCAGGTCATCCGCTGGCGCAGAAAGCCGCCGCGAACAACCCTGAACTGGCCGCCTTCATTGACGAATGCCGCAACACCAAGGTTGCTGAAGCCGAAATGGCGACCATGGAGAAGAAAGGCGTCGACACTGGCTTTAAAGCCGTTCACCCGCTGACTGGCGAAGAGATCCCGGTTTGGGCGGCAAACTTTGTCCTGATGGAATACGGCACTGGCGCAGTGATGGCCGTTCCGGGTCACGATCAGCGCGACTACGAATTTGCCACCAAATATGGCCTGACCATCAAGCCGGTCATTCTGACCGCCGAAGGCGCAGAGCCGGATCTGTCGGAACAAGCTCTGACCGAAAAAGGCGTGCTGTTTAACTCCGGTGAGTTCGATGGCCTCGACTTCGAAGCTGCCTTCAACGCCATTGCTGACAAGCTGGTCGCAAAAGGCGTGGGTGAACGTAAAGTTAACTATCGTCTGCGCGACTGGGGCGTTTCCCGTCAGCGTTACTGGGGCGCGCCGATTCCGATGGTGACGCTGGAAGACGGTACCGTGCTGCCGACACCAGAAGATCAACTGCCGGTTATTCTGCCGGAAGACGTGGTCATGGACGGCATCACCAGTCCGATCAAAGCCGATCCTGAGTGGGCGAAAACCACCATTAACGGCATGCCTGCGCTGCGTGAGACCGACACCTTCGATACCTTTATGGAGTCCTCCTGGTACTACGCGCGTTATACCTGCCCGCAGTACAACGAAGGCATGCTGGATCCAGAGGCCGCTAACTACTGGCTGCCAGTTGATATCTACATTGGCGGTATCGAACACGCCATCATGCACCTGCTCTACTTCCGCTTCTTCCATAAGCTGATGCGCGACGCGGGCATGGTGAACTCTGACGAACCGGCTAAACAACTGCTGTGTCAGGGCATGGTGCTGGCTGATGCGTTCTATTACGTCGGCGCTAACGGCGAGCGTAACTGGGTTTCTCCGGTTGATGCCATCGTTGAACGCGACGAAAAAGGTCGTATCGTGAAGGCGAAGGACGCCGAAGGTCATGAACTGGTGTATACCGGCATGAGCAAGATGTCCAAGTCCAAAAACAACGGCATCGACCCGCAGGTAATGGTTGAGCGTTACGGCGCGGACACCGTGCGTCTGTTTATGATGTTCGCCTCTCCGGCTGACATGACCCTGGAATGGCAGGAATCCGGCGTTGAAGGGGCTAACCGCTTCCTGAAACGTGTCTGGAAACTGGTTTACGAGCATACTTCTAAAGGTGATGTTGCTGCCCTGAACGTTGCTGCTCTGAGCGAAGATCAAAAAGCGCTGCGTCGCGACGTACACAAAACTATCGCTAAAGTCACCGATGATATCGGTCGTCGTCAGACCTTTAACACCGCAATTGCGGCGATTATGGAACTGATGAACAAGCTGGCGAAAGCGCCGCAGGAAGACGAGCAGGACCGCGCCCTGATGCAGGAAGCGTTGCTGGCCGTTGTGCGTATGCTTAACCCGTTCACCCCACACGTTTGCTTCACCCTGTGGCAGGCGCTGAAAGGCGAAGGCGATATCGATAACGCACCGTGGCCAGTAGCTGACGAAAGCGCTATGGTTGAAGACTCAACGCTGGTTGTCGTTCAGGTTAACGGTAAAGTACGTGGCAAAATCACCGTTCCGGTAAACGCCACTGAAGAACAGGTTCGTGAACGTGCTGGCCAGGAACACCTGGTGGCAAAATATCTTGATGGCGTTACCGTGCGTAAAGTGATTTACGTACCGGGTAAACTCCTCAATCTGGTCGTTGGCTAAGCGCGGGAGGAAGCGTGCGACTTCTGACAACATTGTTGTTATCTCTGGCGGTGCTGGTCACCGCCGGGTGTGGTTGGCATCTGCGTAGTACTACGCAGGTTCCACCCTCAATGAAAACCATGATCCTGAACTCTGGCGATCCGAATGGCCCATTAAGCCGCGCTGTGCGTAATCAGCTGCGTCTGAACGGCGTTACGCTGCTTGAAGACGGTACCATGCGCAAAGATGTGACGTCCTTACGCCTTGGCGCGGTCAGCATTTCGCAGGATACAGCGTCGGTATTCCAGAATGGTCAAACGGCTGAATACCAGATGGTGATGTCCGTAAGCGCTACCGTACTGATTCCGGGACATGATATTTACCCCATCAGCGCCAAAGTTTATCGTTCGTTCTTTGACAACCCACAGGCTGCACTGGCGAAGGATAACGAGCAGGACATGATCATCAAAGAGATGTACGACAAAGCGGCAGAACAGTTGATTCGTAAGCTGCCAAGCGTACATTTAGCCGATACTCAGTCATCCAGTGTGGATGCTGAGCCAGCAGCGACGAAACCTGCAGCACCTGCGTCATCTCCGGCGCGTGTTTCCACCACGCTGGGTAACTGATGCTCAAGCTGTACCCTGAACAACTCCGCGCACAGCTCAATGAAGGGCTGCGCGCGGCGTATTTACTACTGGGCAACGATCCCCTTTTATTGCAGGAAAGCCAGGATGCCATCCGTCTGGCTGCCGCAACGCAAGGATTCGAAGAACACCACGCTTTTACTCTGGACACCAGCACCGACTGGGGAGAAATATTTTCACTCTGCCAGGCGATGAGCCTGTTTGCCAGCCGTCAAACGCTACTCCTGCAGTTGCCTGAAAATGGCCCCAATGCCGCCATTAACGAACAACTCGCTTCGCTCATCACTCTGCTTCATGACGATCTGCTGCTGATTGTTCGCGGCAACAAACTGACTAAGGCGCAGGAAAACGGCGCATGGTATACCGGGTTGGCGAATAACGCGGTTCAGGTTAGCTGCCAGACGCCGGAACAAGCACAGCTCCCACGCTGGGTTGCCGCGAGAGCGAAACTTAACAACCTGCAACTGGATGACGCAGCCAATCAGCTATTATGCTATTGCTATGAAGGTAACCTGTTAGCACTGGCGCAAGCACTTGAGCGGTTAGCGTTGCTGTGGCCTGATGGCAAACTCACGCTGCCTCGCGTAGAGAAAGCCGTTAACGATGCCGCGCACTTTACCCCATTCCACTGGGTGGATGCGCTGCTGATGGGCAAAAGCAAGCGCGCGCTGCACATCCTGCAACAGTTACGTCTTGAGGGCAGCGAGCCGGTTATTTTACTGCGTACGATACAGCGCGAATTGCTGTTGCTGGTCAACCTGAAACGGCAGTCGGCCCATACGCCCTTACGCACGTTGTTTGATAAACATCGTGTGTGGCAAAATCGCCGTGGCATGATGGGAGACGCGCTTAACCGGCTAAATCCGGCACAGCTGCGTCAGGCCGTGACGCTGTTAACGCGTACGGAAATTACGCTTAAACAAGACTATGGTCAGTCAGTGTGGGCGGAACTTGAGGGACTTTCCCTTTTGCTCTGCCATAAATCGCTGGCCGATGTTTTTATTGATGGTTGATATGAAATCATTGCAGGCTCTGTTCGGCGGCACCTTTGATCCGGTGCATTATGGTCATCTTAAACCGGTTGAAATTCTGGCTAATCTGATTGGCCTTTCCCGGGTCATCATCATGCCCAATAACGTGCCGCCACATCGCGCGCAACCCGAAGCGTCCGGCGAACAACGTAAGCGCATGGTTGAACTGGCCATTGCTGATAAGCCGCTGTTTTCTCTGGATGAACGCGAACTCAAACGCGATACCGCCTCCTACACCGCGCAAACGCTACAAGAGTGGCGTGAAGAGCAAGGTCCGGACGTGCCGTTAGCGTTTATTATTGGTCAGGACTCGCTGCTTACCTTTCCGTCCTGGCATGACTACGACACGATTTTGGGTAACACGCATCTTATTGTGTGCCGACGCCCGGGCTACCCACTCGAGATGGCGCAGGAAAAGCACCAGCAGTGGCTGGAGGATCATCTGACCCATTCGCCGGAAGACCTGCACAACCTGCCCTGCGGGAAAATTTACCTGGCCGAAACGCCGTGGTTTAACATCTCCGCCACGCTGATCCGCGAGCGCCTGGAAAAAGGGGAGCCGTGCGACGACTTACTGCCGGGCGCTGTGCTTGACTATATCAATCAACAAGGGTTGTACCGCTAAGCGCCTTGCGTAATGCCGCCAGCAGTCGGTTATTCTCTTCCATGCTGCGAACGGCTACGCGATAATAGCGCGTATCCAGCCCCGGATAGTTAGCGCAACTGCGGATCAAAACATGTTGTTCGAGCATGGCGCGTTGCAGATCAACATCCGCCAGATCGCAGCGTAATAATCGATAATTTGCCCGGCCGGGATACACCGTCAGGCCGGACAGTTCTTGCAACTGTTGATCAAACCGCGCGCCCTCTTGCTCCAGCCATTTCCACGTCGCCTGCTGATAGGCGCTATCGCGTAAAATAATCTCGCCTGCAAGGGCAGCAAACGCATTAATTGACCACGGCATTTGTTGGCTACGCATCTGTGCAACGGCGTGCTGGTTACTGTTGACCAGATACCCCAAACGCAATCCCGGTATCGCATAGAATTTAGTCAACGAGCGCAGCACCCAAATATGTGGATTCCCGTGCAGCAGCGGGATAAATCCCGGCTCACCGGCAATAAAATCAATAAACGCTTCATCAAGGATCAGATTGATCCCAAGCCGCTCACAACGGGTGGCAATCTCACGTAGCAGGTGGTTATCTGGCAGTAAACCGGTGGGATTGTTAGGCGTACAGAGAAACAGGCAGTCCAGCTCAGAGGTTAACGCATCAAGAATCGCCTCGGTAAGCTGCCAGCCATCCTCTTCACGCAGCGCAAATTCATGAATCGCACACTCCCCCCATTGCAACGCCCGACGATATTCCGCAAATCCGGGCGTGACGATCATCGCATGACGTGGCTTAAGGCCATGCACCAGCGTAAAAATAGACTCGGTCTCGCCGTTTCCGGCCAGGATCCACGAGGCCGGGATCTGATGATGATCCGCCAGAGCCGCATGCAGTTGAGCGTAATCGACATCCGGGTAACGCTCCGCGCAGTCCAGATTGTTGATAATCGCGCGTTTTAAACTTGCCGGCATACCCAGCGGGTTAATATTCGCGCTAAAATCCAGCAATTGTTCAGGCGAGATACCCAACAATTCGGCGGCTTCTCGGGTATTACCACCATGCGCGCTCTTCAATAAAGACATCGTGCCGCTCCACGTAAAAAAGGGTATTTTAGTGAAAAAACTCTGCGCAATCAGGGCAAACATCATATTTTGTGCGAATAGCTTCACGAGGAAAACATGAGACTCTGGTTAGTACGGCATGGCGAAACCGACGCCAATGTCGCCGGATTATACAGCGGCCACGCCCCCACCTCGCTAACGGAGCGGGGGATCGCACAGGCGCAAACAGTGGGCAAGCTGTTACGCAATCTTCCTGTCGACAATGTTCTTTGCAGCGAACTCGAACGCGCCCGCCATACAACCCGGTTGATCTTAGGCGATCGCGACCTCCCTGTGCGCATTATGCCTGAACTGAATGAGATGTTTTTTGGTGACTGGGAAATGCGCCACCATCGCGATTTAGCGCGCGAAGACGCTGAAAATTACGCCTTATGGTGTAACGACTGGCAGAACGCAACGCCAACGAATGGCGAAGGCTTTCAGGCATTTTCTCAGCGGGTTGAACGCTTCATTGCCCAACTTGCCGATTATAAAGCGTGTCAAAACCTGCTGGTGGTGAGTCATCAGGGCGTGCTGAGCGTGTTGATCGCCCGCCTGCTGTCCATGCCGGCTGCGGCAATGTGGCATTTCCGCGTCGAACAAGGCTGCTGGAGCGCAATAGATTTATGTGACGATTTCGCGGTTCTGAAAGTGCTTAACAGCCGGGCCGTATGGGACGACGGGGAGTGAATGCGCGGTTTTTTCTGCCGAAGGGCCTCTCTCCCATTGACACCCCCTGACAGGCTGTTATCCTCCGCAACCTGACTTTTCCCGCCCTTCAGAGCTTTGCAGAAATTGTTTTACAAAAATGGCGATGCATTCTGTGGCGTGGGGTGGGATGATAGCGCACTTCAAAAGCGCTTTCGGAGACATTTGTCCCGATATCGCCTCTGGTTCAGGTATACTAACAGACGTTTTTAACTCTTTTCACCCAGGGGGAACACTTGCAGGGTAAAGCACTCCAGGATTTTGTAATCGACAAAATTGATGACCTGAAAGGTCAAGACATCATCGCCTTAGACGTTCAGGGTAAATCCAGTATCACTGATTGCATGATTATCTGCACCGGTACATCCAGCCGTCACGTTATGTCTATCGCAGATCACGTTGTTCAGGAGTCCCGCACTGCCGGTCTGCTGCCGCTCGGCGTGGAAGGCGAGAACGTCGCTGACTGGATCGTCGTTGACCTCGGCGATGTGATTGTCCACGTGATGCAGGAAGAAAGCCGTCGCCTGTATGAACTGGAAAAACTCTGGAGTTAATGCGTGAAGCTGCAACTTGTCGCTGTAGGTACGAAAATGCCTGACTGGGTACAAACCGGATTTACCGAATATCTGCGTCGGTTTCCGAAAGATATGCCCTTTGAGCTGATCGAAATCCCGGCAGGAAAACGCGGCAAGAACGCGGACATTAAACGCATTCTCGACAAAGAGGGTGAGCAGATGCTGGCCGCCGCAGGCAAAAACCGCATCGTCACCCTTGATATTCCGGGCAAACCCTGGGACACGCCGCAACTGGCGACCGAACTGGAGCGCTGGAAACTGGACGGTCGTGACGTCAGTCTGCTGATCGGCGGGCCGGAAGGTCTTTCTCCCGCCTGTAAAGCCGCGGCGGAACAAAGCTGGTCACTCTCTGCATTAACCCTACCTCACCCTCTTGTTCGGGTTCTGGTCGCAGAGAGTCTATACAGGGCGTGGAGCATTACCACCAACCATCCTTATCACCGTGAGTGATCATTGATTCTTGAGTAGATTAAGCAGCGGATGAAACTACAGAATTCTTTTCGCGACTATTCGGCTGAGTCCGCGCTGTTTGTGCGCCGGGCGCTGGTCGCTTTTTTGGGGATTTTGCTGCTGACCGGCGTGCTGATCGCCAACCTGTATAATCTGCAAATCGTTCGCTTTACTGATTATCAGACCCGTTCGAACGAAAACCGCATTAAACTGGTACCCATTCCTCCCAGTCGCGGCATTATTTATGACCGTAACGGAATTCCGCTTGCCCTTAACCGCACCATTTATCAGATTGAAATGATGCCGGAGAAGGTAGATAACATTCAGGATACGCTCGACGCGCTGCGCAACGTCGTAGACCTGACGGATGACGATATTGCCGCGTTTAAAAAAGAACGCGCCCGTTCACACCGCTTCACCTCTATTCCGGTAAAAACCAACCTGACGGAAGTTCAGGTCGCACGGTTTGCCGTAAATCAATATCGCTTTCCTGGCGTTGAAGTTAAAGGCTATAAACGCCGCTACTACCCTTACGGTTCCGCCCTGACCCACGTGATTGGCTACGTATCGAAGATCAACGATAAAGACGTGGACCGCCTGGACAAAGACGGCAAACTGGCTAACTACGCTGCGACGCATGATATTGGTAAGCTCGGTATTGAACGTTACTATGAAGACGTACTGCATGGGCAGACCGGCTATGAAGAAGTTGAAGTCAACAACCGCGGTCGTGTCATTCGTCAGTTGAAAGAGGTCGCGCCGCAGGCCGGGCATGATATTTACCTCACGTTGGATTTGAAGCTCCAGCAGTATATTGAAACGCTGCTGGCGGGTAGCCGCGCCGCCGTGGTGGTCACCGACCCGCGTACCGGTGGCGTTCTGGCGCTGGTCTCCATGCCAAGCTACGACCCGAACCTGTTTGTGGATGGCATCTCCAGTAAAGATTACTCCGGGTTGCTCAATGATCCGAATACCCCATTAGTTAATCGCGCCACGCAAGGCGTTTATCCTCCGGCGTCGACGGTTAAGCCTTACGTGGCGGTTTCTGCATTAAGCGCGGGCGTCATCACCCGCAATACCGGTCTGTTCGATCCGGGCTGGTGGCAGTTACCCGGCTCTGAGAAACGTTACCGCGACTGGAAAAAATGGGGTCACGGCCACCTGAACATTACCCGCTCCCTGGAAGAGTCCGCGGATACGTTTTTCTATCAAATCGCCTATGATATGGGGATAGACCGGCTTTCCGAGTGGATGAGCAAGTTTGGCTATGGCCAATATACGGGTATCGATCTTGCCGAAGAACGTTCCGGGAACATGCCAACCCGTGAATGGAAGCAAAAACGGTTTAAAAAACCATGGTACCAGGGTGATACCATTCCGGTCGGCATCGGTCAGGGTTACTGGACGGCAACCCCTATCCAGATGAGTAAAGCGCTGATGATCCTTATCAACGACGGTTTGGTAAAAGTCCCGCATCTGCTGATGAGCACGGCAGAAAATGGCAAGCAAGTGCCATGGGTTCAGCCGCACGAACCGCCCGTGGGCGATATTCATTCCGGTTACTGGGAAATCGCCAAAGACGGTATGTACGGTGTCGCTAACCGCCCTAACGGGACTGCACATAAATATTTCGCTGGCGCGCCTTACAAAATTGCGGCGAAATCCGGTACCGCACAGGTCTTTGGCCTGAAAGCGAATGAAACCTATAACGCGCATAAGATCGCCGAACGTTTACGTGACCACAAATTAATGACGGCCTTCGCACCCTATGATAAACCCCAGGTCGCTGTCGCCATGATCCTTGAAAACGGCGGCGCGGGTCCGGCTGTGGGGACGATTATGCGCCAGATCCTTGACCACATTATGTTGGGCGACAACAACACCAATCTGCCTGCGGAAAACCCAGCGGTTGCAGCAGCTGAGGACCAATAATCGTGACGGATAATCCGAACAAAAAAACATTTTGGGACAAAATCCACATCGATCCCACAATGTTGCTTATTTTGCTGGCTCTGCTGGCCTACAGCTCGCTGGTCATCTGGAGCGCCAGCGGCCAGGATATTGGCATGATGGAGCGTAAGGTCGGCCAGATCGCGATGGGTCTGGTCATCATGGTGGTGATGGCGCAAATTCCCCCCAGGGTTTATGAAGGTTGGGCGCCCTATCTCTATATCTTCTGTATCATTCTATTGGTGGCGGTTGACGCCTTCGGCGCTATTTCCAAAGGCGCTCAGCGCTGGCTGGATTTGGGTATCGTGCGCTTTCAGCCTTCTGAAATCGCCAAGATTGCCGTGCCGCTGATGGTCGCGCGCTTCATCAACCGCGACGTCTGCCCGCCATCGCTAAAAAATACCGCGATTGCGCTGGTGCTGATTTTTATGCCCACGCTGCTGGTTGCCGCTCAGCCTGACCTCGGCACCTCAATTCTGGTTGCCCTTTCTGGTCTGTTTGTCCTGTTTCTTTCCGGTTTAAGCTGGCGTTTAATCGGTGTGGCAGTAGTTTTGGTCGCCGCGTTTATTCCGATACTGTGGTTCTTCCTGATGCATGACTACCAGCGTCAGCGCGTCATGATGTTACTTGATCCAGAAACCGATCCGCTGGGCGCGGGCTATCACATTATTCAGTCTAAAATTGCTATTGGTTCCGGCGGATTACGCGGTAAAGGCTGGCTGCACGGTACGCAGTCGCAGCTTGAGTTTTTACCCGAACGCCACACTGACTTTATCTTCGCCGTCTTAGCGGAAGAGCTGGGGCTGGTGGGAATCCTGATTTTGCTGACGCTGTACATTTTGCTGATTATGCGCGGGTTGTGGATCGCTGCTCGCGCACAAACCACCTTTGGTCGCGTCATGGCGGGTGGTTTAATGTTGATATTATTCGTTTATGTCTTCGTAAATATTGGTATGGTGAGCGGTATTCTACCTGTGGTTGGGGTTCCACTCCCATTGGTCAGTTACGGAGGCTCGGCACTGATCGTGCTGATGGCCGGGTTCGGGATTGTTATGTCGATCCACACCCATAGAAAAATGTTGTCGAAAAGCGTGTAAGGGGTACGCAATGCGTAAGCAGTGGCTTGGTATCTGCATCGCAGCAGGAATGCTCGCGGCGTGTTCGAATGATGATGGTCAGCAACAGGTTGCTGTCGCGCCGCAGCCTGCGGTGTGTAATGGTCCGATTGTTGAAATCAGCGGGGCCGATCCGCGCTTTGAACCCCTGAACCCAACGGCGAATCAGGACTACCAGCGTGATGGTAAGAGCTACAAAATAGTCCAGGATCCCTCCCGCTTTAGCCAGGCTGGGCTTGCCGCTATTTATGATGCGGAGCCTGGAAGCAATTTAACCGCGTCTGGTGAAGCGTTTGACCCAATGCAGTTGACCGCTGCGCACCCGACGCTGCCGATCCCAAGCTATGCCAGAATCACCAACCTGGCAAACGGCAGGATGATCGTCGTACGCATTAACGATCGCGGCCCTTATGGCAACGATCGCGTTATTTCACTTTCACGTGCCGCCGCCGACCGTCTGAACACGTCTAACAACACCAAAGTGCGTATCGACCCTATCATCGTCGCGCAGGATGGTTCATTATCCGGCCCGGGTATGGCCTGCACGACTGTGGCGAAACAAACCTATGCCCTGCCGGCTCGTCCTGATTTAAGCGGTGGCGGCGCGATGTCTTCCGCACCGGATGCGGGTCAGCCGCAAAACGATATCCGCCCTATCAGTAATTCCACGCTGAAAAGCGAGGATACGAGCGGTGCGCCGGTCAACAGCAGTGGTTTCCTCGGCGCGCCGACAACGCTTGCTGCCGGTGTACTTGAAGGCAGCGAACCCACGCCTGCGCCACAGCCTGTAACCGCCGCTCCCGCAGCGTCAACTGCCCCGGTAACCGCGCCAGCGACCGTTGCCGCGCCAGCCGCTACGGCCAACGGACGCTATGTCGTTCAGGTCGGTGCCGTTAGCGATCAAACCCGTGCGCAGCAGTATCAAAAGCGCTTAAGTCAGCAGTTTGGCGTCCCTGGACGGGTAGTGCAAAACGGCGCGGTATGGCGTATTCAGATGGGGCCATTCGCCAGTAAAACTGAAGCCTCCTCATTGCAGCAGCGTCTTCAATCCGAGGCGCAATTACAGTCCTTCATCACTGGCATGTAATAACGTAATCCGGGTATCTGAATTGTCAATTTCCGTAAATGACATTAACAAAGTCACGCGGAAAGTCAGATGCCTGCCCGTTATGCATTTGCTATAGTAGGGCACTTTTTTTAATTTCATCACGGACGTCGTAGTTCAGACCATGAAGACCACTTTTTCCGCTCGTTTCGTGCAGCGTATGGCGCTCACCGCGGCTCTCTGCGCAGCTACTCTCTCTGCTGCCCATGCCGATGACCTGAATATTAAAACCATGATCCCCGGCGTTCCGCAGATCGATGCGGAGTCGTATATCCTGATTGATTACAACTCAGGTAAAGTTCTGGCAGAACAGAATGCTGACACTCGCCGCGACCCCGCCAGCCTGACCAAGATGATGACCAGCTATGTCATCGGCCAGGCGATGAAAGCCGGGAAGTTCAAAGAAACCGATCTGGTCACCGTCGGCAATGACGCATGGGCTACGGGTAACCCGGTCTTTAAAGGTTCATCGCTGATGTTCCTCAAGCCTGGCATGCAGGTTCCTGTCTCTCAGTTGATCCGTGGTATTAACCTGCAGTCCGGGAACGACGCATGTGTGGCGATGGCTGACTTCGCTGCCGGCAGCCAGGATGCTTTCGTCGGCCTGATGAACAGCTATGTGAACGCGCTGGGTCTGAAAAACACCCACTTCCAGACCGTTCATGGTCTTGATGCTGACGGTCAGTACAGTTCAGCCCGCGATATGGCGATGATTGGTCAGGCGCTGATTCGCGATGTGCCTAATGAATACTCTATCTATAAAGAAAAAGAGTTCACCTTTAACGGCATTCGTCAGTTAAACCGTAACGGTCTGCTGTGGGATAACAGCCTGAATGTCGACGGTATCAAAACCGGTCACACCGATAAAGCTGGCTATAACCTCGTTGCATCCGCAACCGAAGGCCAGATGCGTCTGATCTCCGCCGTAATGGGTGGCCGCACCTATAAAGGTCGCGAAACCGAAAGTAAAAAACTGCTGACCTGGGGCTTCCGTTTCTTCGAAACCGTCAACCCGCTGAAAGTGGGTAAAGAATTTGCCTCAGAACCCGCCTGGTTTGGTAACACCGATCGCGCATCGTTAGGTGTCGATAAGGATGTCTACCTGACTATACCGCGTGGTCGTATGAAAGATCTGAAAGCAAGTTATGTGCTGAACACCACTGAACTGCACGCGCCGCTGCAGAAAAACCAGGTTGTCGGTACCATCAACTTCCAGCTTGATGGTAAAACCATCGAACAGCGCCCGCTGGTCGTGCTGCAGGAAATCCCGGAAGGCAACTTCTTTGGGAAAATCATTGATTACATTAAATTAATGTTCCATCACTGGTTTGGCTAAAAATCGAACACTTGAAAGTGTGATTTACGTCCCCATATACTAGGTATCCAGATAACTCCCACGCGCTGTGGGAGTTATTATTTTTTGATGTAACGCCGGAGCTGACATGAAAACCAAACTTAACGAACTGCTTGAATTCCCTACTCCATTTACTTACAAAGTAATGGGGCAGGCGTTGCCTGAGCTGGTTGATCAGGTGGTTGAAGTGGTACAGCGCCATGCGCCAGGTGATTACTCTCCGACGGTAAAACCGAGCAGCAAAGGCAACTACCACTCGGTCTCTATCACCATCACTGCTACACACATTGAGCAGGTTGAAACACTGTACGAAGAATTAGGCAATATTGATATCGTACGCATGGTGCTGTAAAAACCTGTCGGTTACCCGCTGCATCCCCGCTCGGGTAACCCCTTCCTCCTGTGATATACTTTTCCCCTCTTTAACATTCTCTACTCTGTGTGAGTATCTACGGAGATGCCGTTTTGTATCAGGATAAAATTCTGGTCCGCCAGCTCGGTCTTCAACCTTACGAGCCAGTCTCTCTGGCCATGCACGAATTTACCGATACCCGCGATGAAAACAGTCATGATGAAATCTGGCTGGTAGAGCATTATCCTGTCTTTACCCAGGGTCAGGCCGGTAAAGCCGAGCATGTACTGATGCCGGGAGATATTCCGGTGATTCAGAGCGATCGCGGCGGTCAGGTGACCTACCACGGACCTGGTCAACAGGTCATGTATGTGCTGTTGAACCTGAAACGCCGCAAACTGGGCGTTCGCGAACTGGTTACGCTGCTGGAGCAAACTGTCGTCAATACCCTTGCGGAAATTGGCATCGACGCCCACCCGCGAGCCGATGCGCCAGGCGTTTATGTCGGTGAGAAGAAAATCTGCTCATTAGGGTTACGTATTCGTAAGGGATGTTCATTTCACGGCTTAGCGCTTAACGTGGATATGGACCTGTCGCCTTTCCTGCGTATCAACCCTTGCGGTTATGCCGGAATGGAGATGGCAAAAGTATCGCAATGGGATAGCGCTGCCACGACTGAGAGCATTCGCCCACGCTTGCTGGCCAACATTCTGGCGCTGTTGGGTAACCCACCGCACGAGTACGTTGCGGACTAAAAAGGCTGTCATACTTTGCCATGGCATATGTTGTGGCAAATGGCACAAAACAACAACTATTTTACATTTTGCCAGCCTGTCAGGCTGCTTTCTGGCCCGTTTCAATGATATACTGCGTATCACTAATTCAAAAATAGTTGATAAATGCAACATTCCCTTGAATTGAAACGCTTTCCTTCGTAATTCGCAACTGGAACACGCAAGCTATGAGTAAACCCATTGTGATGGAACGCGGTGTTAAATACCGCGATGCCGATAAGATGGCTCTTATCCCGGTTAAAAATGTGGCAACAGAGCGTGAAGCCCTGCTGCGTAAACCGGAATGGATGAAAATAAAACTGCCAGCGGACTCCACCCGCATCCAGGGCATCAAAGCGGCAATGCGCAAAAACGGCCTGCACTCTGTCTGCGAAGAAGCTTCCTGCCCTAACCTGGCTGAATGTTTCAATCACGGAACCGCAACCTTTATGATCCTCGGCGCAATCTGTACTCGCCGTTGCCCATTCTGTGACGTTGCCCATGGCCGTCCGGTTGCGCCTGATGTCAACGAGCCGTTGAAACTGGCTCAGACCATTGCGGACATGGCGTTGCGCTATGTCGTCATTACCTCCGTTGACCGTGACGATCTGCGTGACGGCGGTGCTCAGCACTTTGCTGACTGCATCACCGCTATCCGCGAGAAAAGCCCATCGATTAAAATCGAAACGCTGGTGCCTGACTTCCGTGGTCGTATGGATCGCGCGTTGGATATCCTCACGGCCACGCCGCCGGACGTATTTAACCACAACCTCGAAAACGTACCGCGTATTTACCGCAATGTCCGTCCGGGAGCGGACTACAACTGGTCGCTGAAGCTTCTGGAGCGTTTCAAGGAAGCGCACCCGGAGATCCCGACTAAATCGGGTCTGATGGTAGGTCTGGGTGAAACCAATGCCGAAATTATTGAAGTGATGCGCGATCTGCGCAGTCATGGCGTGACCATGCTGACGCTGGGGCAGTATTTGCAGCCGAGCCGCCATCACCTGCCGGTGCAACGCTATGTCAGCCCGGATGAGTTCGACGAGATGAAAGCCGAAGCCATGGCGATGGGCTTTACCCATGCAGCCTGCGGCCCGTTTGTTCGTTCTTCATACCACGCTGATATGCAGGCCAAAGGGCTGGAAGTGAAGTAATCGTGTAATACTCACTTACATATCAGCAATAAAAAAACCGGCAATTTGCCGGTTTTTTTCATACAGAGCACACAGTATGAGCATCATGCTCCTGATATTACTCTTTATGAGAGAGCTTTTCCGCCTGAACGCTACCATCAGCCTCTTTCCTGGCATCGGTATTATCGTCGTTCATCGCTTTCTTAAAGCCCTTAATTGCCGTTCCCAGGTCTCCACCCAGTGTACGTAACTTCTTGGTACCAAACAGCAGAACGACCAGTGCGGCAACCACCAGCAGTTTGGTAATACTAATCTCACCCATAGATACCTTCTTAACTTAAACCAGGCTACATAATGCGCCATATTAACCTGAGAATATTAACGGCCTTTCGACGCGCGCACACAATAGCAATCTGTAACAAGGTGAATCAAGTCTTGTTTAAAAAAACGTCATAATAATTGCGGTGGCGCAAAGCGTCGGTTAATTAACACCGGAAGTTGCGCCCTGACCTGCTTCACCCGCTCTGCAGAAACCTCGGCCATAATCAGCGCCGGTGTTTCTGCCGCTGCGGCAATGGTCACCCCAAAGGGATCGATGACCCGGCTTTGCCCAATATTCTTATTACCACATTCTCCAGCGGCAATAACATAGCAAGTGGCATCAAGAGCCCTTGCCGCCAACAATGTTGCCCAGTGATGCTCTTTTAGCGCTCCCCGCACCCAGGCGGCAGGTAAAGCGAGAATGTCTGCCCCCTGCAGAGCGTGCGCTAACGCCAGCTCAGGGAAACGCAGGTCATAGCAGGTCATCAACCCTACCTTTAATCCGTCTACGTCCAGCAGCGGCGCTATGGCGTCTCCTGCATCGACATTTCGCGACTCCTGAATCGCAAACGCGTCGTAAAGATGCAATTTTGCATAATGGGCAACAACCCGACCTCCCCGCAACGCCACCAGCATGTTAAAAGCCCGACCTGGCACAGAAGGAACATGAATCGTCAGAATTGTCGTCATCTCATTTTGCGCGCTTTCTCGGAGTAAACGCGTCAGGAACCCACCCTCCAGCAATTGCGCTGACTTCACTGACAGGTCAGGGTCAATATCGTTACGGGCCAGCAAAGCCTCCGGTAGTACCAACAACGATACTCCCTCTCCTGCGGCCTGAGACATTAATGAAGCGCAGGTTTCTGCATTCTTTTCCCACGAAGGTCCCACGGCAAACTGCCCTGCTGCAACGAACATATTCCCTCCAGAAAAGTTTGTCAGGCTCGCCAACAGTGATTATTCAGCGTTACACTCATCCTATATACAATCAAATAGCAGGATTTAGCAGTGTTACAACTTCTTTTAGCGGTTTTTATCGGTGGTGGTACAGGTAGCGTAGCAAGATGGATGTTGAGCATGCGCTTCAACCCACTGCATCAGGCTATCCCATTCGGTACGCTGGCGGCAAACTTACTTGGCGCGTTTATCATTGGTATGGGTCTGGCGTGGTTTAATCGCATGACAAACATCGATCCAATGTGGAAAGTGCTGATTACTACCGGCTTTTGCGGCGGATTGACAACGTTCTCCACCTTCTCGGCAGAGGTCGTGTTTTTACTTCAGGAAGGACGCTTTGGCTGGGCTATGGTGAATGTGCTGGTTAATCTGCTGGGATCATTTGCGATGACCGCCCTGGCATTCTGGCTGGTTTCTGCCTCTCCCGCACATTAGAGCGAAAAAAACCCGCAATTAAGCGGGTTTTGAATGCTTGCTGTCGTATGCTTACAGAGCGATTACGTTTGCAGCAGAAGGGCCTTTGGCACCGTTAGTGATTTCGAACTCTACGCGCTGACCTTCAGCCAGAGTTTTAAAACCATTGGTCTGGATTGCAGAGAAGTGTACGAACACGTCTTTGCTGCCATCTTCCGGAGTAATGAAACCGAATCCTTTGGACTCATTAAACCACTTAACGTTACCTTTAATCTTAGACATCAAAATTACCTTTACATGAAAAATAGACACAAATGCTGTGTCGGGTATCAGTACAACAATTGTGATGCGCTTTGTCCAGTCGAACTTTATCAAAAAGTGATAAATGTCGCGTTATTTTTCAGTAACCGTTCCCATCCATATGTTTTTAATGGTTTTTTTAAAACCTGACTGACAATACAGGCAGCCCATCAAAACTGGAAGCGTAACCACGCAAAGTAGACGTTACCATTGTTATAGGTTCCTGGAATGTAGGTCATCTGGAACGTTGCCGGACCATAACCGATTGACGCCAGCGGCAACAGCACCGGCACGGGAATGTAGTTCCAGTTATCGCGCGCGGTAAAGCCAGCAGTGAAGCCGAGGCCGGTATGGAAGTTTTCATCAGGCAGCGGTCGCCAGGTTTTCTCCCAGCCGTAGCCGCCAATCGGTTCCCATTTATTGTAGGAATCCTTAAAGGCCATAATATAAAGCCCGTGCCAGTTACCTTTATCATCCCAACGGGATTGGCCAAATCCGGCCCCCCATGGGCGTTCATTGTAGCGATCCGTTTTTTCTTTATCGTAGGCAAAACGGGCATGCCAGGTAATAGCCGGTACATACAGGTCATAATGCTCCGGCTGCTGCCAGGTTTCACTGACATTATCTTTAAACGTGGCAAACCAGCCTTTATCTTCAGCAGCGCCCTGGGGAATGAAAGCTAACTGAATAAAAAGAAATGAAAAAATGAGAAAATATCGTTTAGCGACAATCACAACTTAATTACCATCCTGGGAGTTATCAGCAATTGTAGCAAACCCAACCTTAATGTTAACTTAACAAAAATGCGCAGGTAAAAAATCAGAATATTCTTCGGGCAATACTTATAAGATGATTCCCCCTCTATTTAATGGGCTTTATTACAGGAATAATTTTCTCTTGATTGCTAATAAATTGTTCTTTTCAAACGTGACGGACAAATAAAGAAACAATAATTTAACACTATCATATCAAAATAGACACAACAGCAATGCTGTTTCACAGTTTTTGCCGGGGATATTCTTTTTTAAACCACGATGTTGAAAAAACAGTCAGGCCATCGGTTGAATCCGTATTTTTATTGATTTCAATCAGCAATAGTTATCGGTTTATTAGGCACATTCTGTCACCACTTTTTACTTTTTTTAGTTTTTTTACTTTCCGGGCAGCAATGCGACAGGGGAAACAATGTTGACATTTATTGAACTCCTTATTGGGGTTGTGGTTATTGTGGGTGTAGCGCGCTACATCATCAAAGGTTATTCCGCCACCGGCGTACTGTTTGTTGGCGGTCTGGTTTTGCTGATTATCAGTGCGGTGATGGGACATAAAGTTCTGCCTTCCAGCGCAGCAACGACGGGCTATACTGCTACAGACATTGTTGAATACATTAAAATTTTGCTGATGAGCCGCGGTGGCGATCTCGGCATGATGATTATGATGCTGTGCGGTTTTGCCGCCTACATGACGCATATTGGCGCGAACGATATGGTCGTTAAGCTGGCCTCCAAACCGCTGCAATATATCAACTCACCTTATCTGTTGATGATTGCCGCCTATTTTGTCGCCTGTCTGATGTCGCTGGCAGTCTCCTCAGCTACCGGCCTGGGCGTATTGCTGATGGCAACGCTTTTCCCGGTCATGGTAAACGTTGGGATCAGCCGTGGCGCCGCGGCGGCCATATGCGCTTCCCCTGCCGCAATCATTCTTTCACCGACATCCGGTGATGTGGTGCTGGCGGCAAAAGCCGCAGAAATGCCGTTGATTGATTTCGCGTTTAAAACCACGCTGCCAATTTCTATTGCCGCCATCATTGCTATGGCGCTCGCACACTTTTTCTGGCAGCGCTACCTAGATAAAAAAGAGAACATTTCTCACGAAATGTTAGACGTAGCAGAAATCACCACTACCGCGCCGTCGTTTTACGCCATCCTGCCGTTTACACCGATCGTAGGCGTTCTGATTTTTGATGGTAAATGGGGTCCGCAGCTGCACATTATTACTATCCTGGTACTATGCATGCTCATCGCCGCTGTTCTGGAATTTGTTCGCGGATTCAATACTCAGAAGGTGTTTTCAGGTCTGGAGGTCGCTTACCGGGGCATGGCGGACGCCTTTGCTAACGTAGTGATGCTGCTCGTCGCTGCGGGTGTTTTTGCCCAGGGCTTGAGTACCATCGGCTTTATTCAAAGTCTGATTTCTATCGCCACCTCGTTTGGCTCAGCGAGTATTATTCTGATGCTGGTACTGGTGATCCTGACCATGCTGGCAGCAATGACCACGGGTTCCGGTAACGCGCCGTTCTATGCTTTCGTTGAGATGATCCCGAAACTGGCACACTCTTCCGGCATTAACCCGGCTTACCTTGCAATCCCGATGCTTCAGGCCTCCAACCTCGGGCGTACCATATCTCCGGTCTCCGGCGTCGTTGTGGCGGTGGCAGGGATGGCGAAGATTTCTCCGTTCGAAGTCGTGAAACGTACCTCGGTTCCGGTACTGGTCGGACTGCTGGTGGTGATTATCGCCACCGAAGTGATGGTACCGGCAACGTCTGCCCTGATTGGCGGTTAACGATACCTGTCAATACCTGACCTTAATACACAAAATCATTTATGCTGCATCGCGGCGGCAAGTAAAGAAATCCCCAGGAGCATAGATAACTATGTGACTGGGGTTTCTGCACGCAGCCAACAAAGAGGCAGCTTAAAGGATGACGTGTATTAGCCGCCGTGATAAATACGCTGCGGTCTACCCACCTTCCCGTGAATAATCTCCGCGATAATCAAATGGCGGCTGGCACAGTACTCCAGATAACGTCTGGAGGTCGTACGACTGATGGTGAGCGCCTGGGCGATCGTTTCCGCAGTATGATGTACCGTCGGATCGGCAAATAGCTTCAGCACCGCATTCAGCGTTAACGCATCAATCCCGGTCGGCAAATCGCCTTTCGGCTCGCCGCGCGCGTAGGCGTTAAACATTTCATCAATCTGCTTTTGACTGGCGCTGTCATTGCCTGCCAGCATACGTCTGCGCTGTTGATACCGCGTCAGCGTCTGCCCCAACCGCTCGTAAGCGATAGGTTTGACCAGATAATCAAACGCGCCGCTGCGCACGGCCTCGGAGACCGTTTCCATATCGCTGGCCGCCGTGGTAAAGACCACACCGCCCGGATAACGCGCCTGGGTCAGCTCATGCAACAAAGTAATACCCTTACCGTCCGGCAAGTAGTTATCAAGAAGAATCAAACCGGGCTTAAAACGCTCAATCATCATTCTTGCCTGCGCAAGATTACCCGCCAGCCATATCTGGCTGAAGCCGGGTATATGGCGGATATATTCAGCATGCATTTCCGCCAGTAGCGTTTCATCCTCAACGATCAGTAGCGTTAATGGTTCCGTCATTATTTTTTTTCACTTTCGGAAGAAATAAAGAAAATAAGGTGCCGCAAGGGGAGTTATCTTCGAGCGTAATCACCCCGTTACAGCGCCTCACATAACTTGCAATCAGATACAAACCGATGCCATGTTCGCCTGGTTCATCGGTACGGGTGCTTACACCCTGTTCAAATATTTTTTCACGCAATGCTTCCGGCACACCGCATCCCTGATCAGCAACTTCGATGACCACATCATCCCCTTCGTCGCTCAAATAAAGTTCGACGACTTTGTTGCCTTGCTGGGTGCGTAAACTCGCTTCAAATGCATTATCAAGCAGATTGCCAACAATTGCTGCAAACTCTGTGCTATCCAGCCCTTCAGGCAGTTGGCGCAGTTGGCTGCCAGGAACAATGGTCATTGTAAGACCCAGTTCCCGCGCACGTTGTACCTTGCCAAATAACAGACCCGCCACCTGACGATCGGCAAAGGCGCCGCGCAGGCTGTCAATCAGTTGTTGCTGTGCCTGTGACTCGCCCTGAACCATAGCCAGCACCCGGTCATACTCTTTCATTTGCAGCAGGCCATTGATAGTCGACATCCAGTTCAGGTGCTCATGACGCAGCGTTCTCAGGCTCTCAACATACTGTTTGATTTGCGTTAATTGCGCATTAAGGGTAGCAATTTCATCTTTACTACGAAAACTGATAATGGCGCCGAGCAGTTCGTCACCGGAGCGAATCGCCTCACGGTTGGCGATAACGCTCAACCCATTAAAATTAACCATCGCATCCTGGCGTTGTTCCGCAATCTGCTGGGTGAAAAAGTCCGCTGGCTGAACGACTTCATTTACCGGTTTGCCCAGCCACTTTCTGCCCGGCGATGACAGCCCCAGCATTTTCCTCGCACTGCGGTTTATCGCAGTGATATATCCGTCAGGATCCACGGCAATCAACCCTTCATACACCGAGCTGAACAGCGCTTCCTGCTGACGCACCACCCGCGCGATTTGTTTAGGCTCCATCCCCAACATCTGCCGACGAATATGGGCAGCAAAAAACCAGGAGAGCAGCATAAGTACCAACAACAGCAGGATAAATACCCCAGCCATTGGCAGTAAGAAATCCGATCGCCAGCTATCAATTTTACTGATCAGATAGCCAATTGAGACCACGCCAATGATTTTGCCATCGTCATCAAAGATAGGGGTTTTGGCGCGCATTGCCATCCCAATAGATCCTTTGCCGGTAATAAAGTAGCTCTCACCTTTTTCCAGCGCGCCAGGCTTGGTGAACTGCATCGGGTAACCAATTTTTTCCGGGTTCGGATGATAAAGACGAATAGAGTGGGTATCTCCAATCACCACATAATCGAAATCAGTCCCGCTCTGTAGTTTGTCGGCAATAGTCGCCAGACGCTTGTAATCACGATGCTTCACCGCCGTGATGATGCTGTCATTAGAGGCGATGATTTTGGCCTGGTTCATTGCCATATCGCGGACATGTGTCGTCAGATAATCTTCAAAACTGGCGGTAAAGTATTGTGCTAACGCTGCGATAATAAGAACAGAAACGACCAGAATGAGCAGAAAAATGCGTAACGGAAACGCCAGACTGCGAAAAAAAGGAAACCGTGTTTTATTTTTCTGTTCTGCCATAAATTTTCCTCACCGACGTTACCGAAACTTATTTTCTATTGTAGTTGTAATAAAAATGTTTTATTTAAAAGTGACGATATAAAACAGGATCGTTGCAGATTCCCCACCTTAAATCAATTAAACAAATTAAAACCACGCGCTATTTCCGGGTTAAATTAATTAAAAAACTTAAAACCATAAAACACATTAAAACCTTCTAACTTATTGTGAAATAAATCAAAAATTACCTCCAAAATACTCCTTACGATGTATGCAGCAGGGAAAAAAAGAAATACTCCGTAATAAAAAACCATTCCCTTCAATTGCAAACAAAACGTTATCAGGTTGCTAATCAGAGCAACAAAAACAGAAACCCAGTAACAAATATAGCATCGGGGCTCTATTTACTATGTTCGGTAATAATATATTCACGCAAGTTAAACGCTCAGAAAATAAAAAGATGGCGGCTATCGCGCAATTTCTGAAAGAGAACGATCTGAGCGTTGATACCACCGTCGAAGTATTTATCACCGTCACCCGTGACGATCGCCTGATTGCCTGTGGCGGTATCGCCGGAAATATCATTAAGTGCGTCGCGATTTGTGAGTCCGTGCGCGGTGAAGGCCTGGCGCTGACGCTGGCGACAGAACTCATCAACCTCGCCTATGAGCGCCACTGTACGCACCTCTTCATCTATACCAAAACCGAGTACGAATCGCTGTTTAAACAGTGCGGCTTTTCCACACTCACCAGCGTGCCCGGCATTATGGTGTTGATGGAAAACAGCACCACGCGGCTGAAACGCTACGCCGAATCGCTGGCAAAACAGCGTCATGAAGGGAAAAAAATTGGCTGTATCGTCATGAACGCCAACCCCTTCACCAACGGTCATCGTTTTCTGATCCAACAGGCGGCCGCGCAATGTGATTGGCTGCATCTGTTTTTGGTGAAAGAAGATACCTCGCGTTTTCCGTATGAAGACCGACTGGATCTGGTACTTAAAGGGACAAAAGACATTCCGCGTTTAACCGTGCATCGCGGTTCGGAATACATCATTTCCCGCGCCACGTTCCCGTGCTACTTCATCAAAGAGCAGAGCGTTATTAACCACTGCTACACCGAAATAGACCTGAAAATCTTCCGCCAGTACCTGGCCCCGGCTCTCGGTGTTACGCACCGTTTCGTGGGTACCGAGCCGTATTGCACCGTCACCTCCCAGTACAACAACGATATGCGTTACTGGCTGGAGACCCCAACGCTTCCCGCCCCACCGATTGAACTGGTGGAAATTGAGCGGCTGTGCTTCCAGGAGATGCCGATTTCCGCCTCCTGGGTGCGCAAGCTGCTGGTTAAAAAAGATCTCACGGCTATCGCATCCCTGGTTCCTGACGCCACGCTGCGCTATCTGCAAAGCATGGTTGAACGAGCCTCATCGGGTGCGGCAGTCCGCCAAAATACCCCCGCATTAGCAACAGGTGAAAAATGAAAATAAACCAGGCAGCCGTCGCAGGCACACTCGAGTCCGGTGATGTGATGATTCGCATCGCCCCACTCGATTCGCAGGATATTGACCTGCAGGTTAACAGTAGCGTCGAAAAGCAGTTCGGTGATGCCATTCGGGCCACCATTCTGGACGTACTGTCCCGCTACAACGTACGCGGCGTGCAATTAAATGTTGATGATAAAGGCGCACTGGACTGCATTTTACGTGCGCGACTGGAAGCACTACTGGCCCGCGCTGGCGGTATTCCGGCACTGCCATGGGAGGATTGCCAGTGATTGCCGAATCTTTACAACAACGTAAAACCCGTACCCGCCGTAGCATGTTGTTCGTACCGGGCGCCAATGCCGCCATGGTCAGCAACTCGTTTATCTACCCGGCTGATGCGCTGATGTTCGACCTGGAAGACTCCGTCGCGCTGCGTGAAAAAGATACCGCCCGCCGCATGGTGTACCACGCGCTGCAACATCCGCTGTATCACGACGTAGAAACCATCGTGCGCGTAAACGCCCTCGACTCCGAATGGGGCATCAATGACCTCGAAGCCGTTGTGCGCGGCGGCGCCGACATCGTGCGTTTACCGAAAACCGATACCGCACAGGATGTCATCGACATCGAAAGCGAAATCTTGCGCATCGAAAACGCCTGTGGTCGCGAACCCGGCAGCACCGGTCTGTTAGCCGCTATCGAATCGCCGTTAGGCATTACCCGCGCGGTAGAAATCGCCCACGCTTCCGAGCGCCTGATTGGTATTGCACTGGGTGCTGAAGATTATGTGCGTAACCTGCGCACTGAACGTTCCCCGGAAGGGACTGAACTGCTGTTTGCCCGCTGCTCTATTTTGCAGGCTGCGCGCTCTGCCGGTATTCAGGCATTCGATACCGTCTATTCCGATGCCAACAACGAAGCAGGTTTCCTGCACGAAGCCTCACACATCAAGCAACTGGGTTTTGACGGCAAGTCGCTGATCAACCCTCGCCAGATTGAACTTCTGCATAACCTCTATGCCCCGACGCGCAAAGAGCTGGCTCATGCCCGTCTGGTGGTGGAAGCCGCTGAAGCTGCCGCCCGCGAAGGTCGTGGCGTGGTTTCCCTGAACGGCAAGATGGTCGACAGCCCGGTTATCGAGCGCGCCCTTCTGGTTATCTCCCGTGCAGAACTTTCCGGCATTCGCGAAGAATAAGGCAAAAAAATGACGCAGAAAATCGAACAGTCTCAACGCCAGGATCGCGTGGCGACCTGGAGCCGTCATGCAGAAAGCGAGCTTTCCGCTTATCAGAGCACCGCAAAAGTAGAATTGCAGGCGCAAAAACCGCGCGACAAAAAGCTGTGCGCTAATCTGGAAGACGCCATTCGTCGTTCAGGTTTACAGGATGGTATGACCATCTCTTTCCACCACGCATTTCGCGGTGGCGATCTGACGATTAACCTGGTGATGGACGCCATCGCCAACATGGGCTTTAAAAATCTGACGCTGGCCTCAAGCTCCCTGAGCGACTGCCACGCGCCGCTGGTTGAGCACATCCGTCAGGGCGTGGTCAGCCGAATTTATACCTCCGGGCTGCGTGGCCCGCTGGCAGAAGAGATCTCTCGTGGTCTGCTGGCTGAGCCGGTGCAAATCCACTCCCACGGTGGTCGTGTACACCTGGTGCAAAGTGGCGAACTCAACATTGATGTCGCATTCCTCGGCGTACCGGCGTGCGACCAGTTTGGTAATGCTAACGGTTATACCGGCAAAGCGTGCTGCGGCTCACTGGGCTATGCCCGCGTCGATGCCGAGAACGCCAGGCAGGTTGTTCTGCTGACAGAACAACTGCTGAGCTATCCGCACAACCCGGCCAGCATTACCCAGGATCAAGTGGATCTGATCGTGCAGATCGACCAGGTCGGCGATGCGGACAAAATTGGTGCTGACGCGACCCGTATGACCACCAATCCGCGTGAATTGTTGATCGCCCGCAGCGCGGCAGACGTCATTGCTAACTCCGGTTACTTCAATGAAGGCTTCTCATTGCAGACAGGAACCGGCGGCGCGTCTCTGGCCGTTACCCGTTTCCTGGAAGACAAAATGCGTAGCCGTGACATCCATGCCGATTTCGCGCTGGGCGGCATCACCGCCACCATCGTTGATCTGCATGAAAAAGGCTTAATCCGCAAACTGCTGGATGTACAAAGCTTCGACAGTACCGCCGCGAAATCCCTGGCCCGCAATCCAAACCACATTGAGATTAGCGCTAACCAGTACGCTAACTGGGGCTCGAAAGGCGCATCCGTTGACCGCCTGGACGTTGTGGTACTGAGCGCATTAGAAGTAGACACCAACTTCAACGTTAACGTACTGACCGGCTCCGACGGCGTACTGCGTGGCGCTTCCGGTGGTCACTGCGATACGGCTGTGGCCGCAGCGCTTTCTATCATCGTCGCACCGCTGGTTCGTGGACGCATCCCGACATTGGTAGATAACGTGCTGACCTGCGTAACCCCTGGTTCCAGCGTTGACATTCTGGTTACCGACCACGGTATCGCCGTCAACCCTGCTCGCCCTGAACTGGCGGAACGCCTGCAAGAAGCTGGCATGAAAGTGGTGTCGATTGAATGGCTGCGCGAACGTGCACAGCAGCTAACCGGTCAACCGCGCGCCATCGAATTTACCGATCGCGTAATTGCCGTTGTGCGCTACCGCGATGGTTCGGTAATTGACGTTGTGCATCAGGTGAAGGAATAAACCATGCACCTGCTCCCTGAACACGCTACCTGTCACGCGGTTTCCATCCCTGAGCTGCTCGTCAGCCGAGATGAGAGACAAGCAAGGCAGCATGCCTGGCTCACGCGTCATCACGCGCCACTGGTCTCGTTTACCGTGGTCGCGCCAGGTCCGATTAAAGACAGCGAATTAACCCGTCGCATCTTTAATCACGGCGTCACCGCCCTGCTCGCGCTGGCGGAAAAATCCGCCTGGATTGTCAGGGAGCAAACTGCGCTGGTCTCTGCCAGCGGACCGGAAGGCCTGCTGGCCATTGAGGCTCCGGCCCTGGACCTCAAGCTCGCCACTATCGGACTTGAGCATTCACATCCGCTAGGACGGTTATGGGACATCGACGTCCTGAACCCTGAAGGGGAAATTCTGTCCCGGCGTCATTTCGCGCTCCCTGCCCGCCGCTGTCTGCTGTGCGAGCAAAGCGCTGCCGAATGCGCGCGAGGTAAAACTCACGCGCTTTCCGACTTACTCACTCAGATGGAGGCACTGCTGCATGATGCCGATTCCCGCAACATCAACTCATAACGCAGTTCTTCCTCTGGATCTGCCTGACGCTTACGCCACGCTAGCGTGGCGCGCCATGCTGACGGAAGTCAACCTGTCGCCTAAACCGGGTCTGGTGGATCGTATTAATAACGGCGCGCATAAAGATATGGCGCTGGAAGATTTTTATCGCAGTGCTGAAGCGATTCAGACATGGCTGCCGCGTTTTATCGAATACGGCGCATTTAGCGCACAGCAGTCGCCGGAAGATGTCCTGCCAGGACTACGTCCGCTGGGCATGGCCTGCGAAGCCGATATGTTTCGCGCTACTGCCGGAGTGAACACCCATAAAGGCAGCATCTTCTCGCTGGGATTACTGTGCGCCGCCATTGGCCGCCTGCTCCAGCTCCGCCTGAGCGTTACCGCTGAAACCCTTTGCTCTACGGCAGCAACATTTTGCCGTGGCCTGACCGAGCGCGAACTGCGCCAGAACAACCAACAACTCACGGCTGGCCAACGTCTTTATCAGCAACTGGGATTAACCGGCGCACGCGGCGAAGCCGAAGCAGGATATCCCCTCGTCATTCAGCATGCTCTGCCGCACTACCGTGCACTGCTGGCTGAGGGCCGCGATCCTGAACTGGCGTTACTCGATACGTTACTGCTGCTGATGTCTATCAACGGCGACACCAACGTGGCTTCCCGTGGTGGCGCAGAAGGTTTGCGCTGGTTACAGCAGCAGGCTTCCACGTTGTTACAACAAGGCGGAATTCGTACCCCGGCCGATCTCGAATACCTACGCCAGTTCGACCAACAGTGCATTGAACGCAACCTCAGTCCTGGAGGCTGCGCCGATCTGCTGATCGTCACATGGTTCTTAGCTCAGATTTCACAAGTTCATCATTATCACAATTAAAGATCCTTTCCGGAGAATCACACACATGTCTTTAGCAAAAGATAAAATTTGGAAGTTACTGGCCCCATTGGTAGTCATGGGCGTCATGTTTCTTATCCCCGTCCCTGATGGCATGCCCCCACAGGCATGGCACTATTTTGCCGTGTTCGTGGCCATGATTGTCGGGATGATTCTGGAGCCCATTCCGGCAACGGCAATCAGCTTTATCGCCGTGACGATCTGCGTTATCGGCAGTAACTATCTGCTGTTTGACGCATCCGAGCTGGCCGACCCGGCATTCAAAGCGGGTAAGCAAGCGCTGAAATGGGGTCTGGCGGGCTTCTCCAGCACCACCGTGTGGCTGGTGTTTGGCGCGTTTATTTTCGCACTGGGTTATGAAGTTACCGGCCTGGGTCGTCGTATCGCGCTGTTCATGGTGAAATTCATGGGTAAACGTACCCTGACGCTGGGCTATGCGATTGTTATTATCGACATCCTGCTGGCGCCGTTTACACCGTCCAACACCGCGCGTACCGGTGGTACCGTATTCCCGGTTATCAAAAACCTGCCGCCGCTGTTTAAATCATTCCCGAACGATCCTTCCGCACGCCGTATCGGCGGATATCTGATGTGGATGATGGTCATCAGTACCAGCCTGAGCTCCTCTATGTTCGTGACCGGCGCGGCGCCGAACGTACTGGGTCTGGAATTCGTCAACAAAATTGCTGGCATTCAAATCAGTTGGCTGCAATGGTTCCTCAGCTTCCTGCCGGTCGGTATTATTTTGCTGATCGTTGCGCCGTGGCTGTCCTATGTTCTGTACAAACCAGAAGTCACTCACAGTACTGAAGTTGCCGCATGGGCCGGTGAAGAACTGAAAACCATGGGTAAACTGACGCGTAAAGAGCTGACCCTGATCGGTCTGGTTCTGCTCAGCCTGGGTCTGTGGGTCTTCGGGGGTAAACTGATTGATGCCACCGCGGTGGGTCTGCTGGCGGTTTCCCTGATGCTGGCGCTACACGTTGTACCGTGGAAAGATATTACCCGCTATAACAGCGCATGGAACACACTGGTAAACCTCGCCACGCTGGTTGTTATGGCAAATGGTTTGACCCGTTCAGGCTTCATCGACTGGTTCGCTAACACCATGAGCACGCACCTGGAAGGCTTCTCACCTAACGCGACCGTGATCGTGCTGGTGCTGGTGTTCTACTTTGCTCACTACCTGTTCGCCAGCCTTTCCGCACACACCGCCACCATGCTGCCGGTTATTCTGGCGGTCGGTAAAGGTATCCCGGGCGTTCCAATGGAACATCTGTGTATCCTGCTGGTGCTGTCCATCGGTATCATGGGCTGCCTGACGCCGTATGCAACCGGCCCTGGCGTTATCATCTACGGTTGTGGTTATGTGAAGTCTAAAGACTACTGGCGTCTGGGAGCTATCTTCGGCGTTATCTACATCGCTATGCTTCTGCTGGTCGGCTGGCCGATTCTGGCAATGTGGAGCTAATCATTCCGGCTCACGCCTGATGAAAATGATGCCAGTCAGCTAAACCTGACTGGCATTTTTTATGATTAAATAGATGATATTCAGAATTTATATAAGTATCCGAAATCATCATGACATCAACGTGGCGTTATTCTTCTTTACTGGCAGCGCTTCTGCTGCCAGTTTCTGTGGCTCAGGCCGATGAACTTCAGGCAAAACAGTACGCTGATTTTGACCGCTACGTGCTGGCCCTCTCCTGGCAAACCGGTTTCTGTCAAAGCCAACACGAGCGTAATCGTCAGGAACCCGACGAATGTCGTCTGCAAAAAGAGATTGCAGACAAAGTGGATTTTCTGACCGTTCACGGCCTGTGGCCCAGCCTGCCAAAATCGATCGCCGCTCGCGGGGTAGACAACCGCCGCTGGATGCGTTTTGGCTGCGCAACACGCCCCATTCCTAACCTGCCTGAAGCGCGCGCCAGCCGTAAATGCGCAGCGCCTGAAACCGGCCTGTCACTGGAGAGTGCGGCGAAACTGAGCGCGGTGATGCCAGGCGCTGGCGGAACATCCTGCCTGGAACGCTACGAGTATGCCAAACACGGCGCCTGTTTTGGTTTTGATCCCGACGTGTACTTTGGCACGATGGTGCGGCTGAATAATGAATTCAAAAACAGTGAAGCGGGCAAGTTCCTCGCGGATAACTACGGCAAAACCGTCAGCCGCAACGCATTTGACGCCGCTATCGCCAAAAGCTGGGGCAAAGAGAACGTCAAAGCCGTGAAGCTAAGCTGCCACGGCAATCCGGCTTATCTCACAGAGATCCAGCTATCCCTGAAAGCCGACACCATCAATCAACCGCTATCTGCGCAGTCATTCTTACCGCAGCCGCATCCGGGTAACTGCGGTAAACAGTTTATTATCGACAAGGCAGGATACTGAAAATCACGACCGACGCGCAAACCGGGCGTCGGTCTGCATGCTTAGCGTTGCAAACGGGCGTCCGGGCGAACCAGATCAAAACGGTGTGTTTCACTGATTGAATAGTACGCCGTGGGTCCACCCGCACGCAGTACCGGCTTCGCTTTCGCCGTCTGGTAGATGCCTTCTTCCAGTAGCGTTTCGTCTATATGGATGCCCACCACTTCTCCCAGCACCAGCCAGGTTTCTACAGGCGCGCCGTCAGCAGTGGTCAGTTGCAGAGTTTGCGATAAACGGCACTCAAAATTAACCGGGCTTTGCGCCACGCGCGGCACGCCGACAATCCGGCTGTCGGCTTTACTCAGCCCAGCGGCAAAAAACTCGTCCTCGCCGTGCGGCAAGCTGGCAGACGTTTCATTCATCGCGCCAGCCAGTTCAAGGGTGGTCAGGTTCCAGACAAACTCACCGGTTTCGACAATATTCCGCACGCTGTCTTTCCAGCCGCTGCTGGCAAAACCAATAATCGGCGGATGGTAGTTAAAGCAATTAAAGAAACTGTATGGCGCCAGGTTATGTCGCCCGTTACTGTCGCGCGACGCAATCCAGCCAATGGGGCGCGGTCCAATGATGGCATTTAGCGGGTCGTGCGGTAAGCCGTGTCCCTGTGATGGTTGATAGAAATACATAGCCTTCTCTGGTGTCATTAACGGTAGCGCAGCACGAATTATGCTTCGCTCATCTCCCTGGAAAAAGAAGATCAGCGTAGAACAATCCGTTAAAGATTACGACTGAATAAAGTTGAGCAGATCGCCATTGATCTGCTGTTTATGGGTGGTGCAAATACCGTGAGAACCTCCGGCATATACCTTCAACTGCGCATCCGGCAATATTTCCGCCGCGACCTTGCCGCAGGTTTCAAACGGGACAATCTGATCGTCATCGCCGTGGATCACCAGCGTCGGGATGGTCATTTTTTCGAGATCGCCACGCAGGTCTGTTTCTGAAAACGCATGAATGCAGTCGTACAACGCTTTGATGGACCCTTGTAAGCCCTGTTCAACAAAACTTTCCCGGACGGCTTTCGACTCTTTTGCGCCCGGACGGTTATAACCATAGAATGCCGCGGTCAGTTCATAGAAGAAGGCGGCGCGATCGTTCACTACCCCTTCCCGGATGCCATCAAACACCTCTTTCGGCACGCCATTCGGGTTAAAGTCGGTCTTGATCATGATGGGCGTCACCGCGCCAATTAACACCGCTTTTGCCACCCGCTGCGTCCCATGGCGGCCAATATAACGCGCCACTTCCCCACCGCCGGTAGAGTGCCCAACATGCACGGCATCTTTAAGATTGAGATGCGCGGTAAGTTCAGCCAGATCGTCAGCATACTGATCCATATTGTGGCCATCCCACGGTTGGGCCGAGCGGCCATGTCCGCGTCTGTCATGGGCGATCACACGAAATCCTTTCGACCCAAGAAACAGCATCTGATCCTCAAACGCATCTGCTGTCAGCGGCCAACCATGACTGAACACGATGGGCTGTCCACTTCCCCAGTCTTTAAAATGCAAATAGCTGCCGTCTTTTAAGGTAAGTTTGTCGTACTGGCTCATGAGATCTCCTGTAGCGGAACACTGAGTTGTATTGACGCACCCGCAACGAGCGCTTAAAAAGCATAATGCAAATTGGAGAACGATCACGTTTTTCGGCTAAAATCACACCATATGCGACAATATTGATGATTTACCTGAATGTGAACTAAATCACTTCAAACATGAGGTAAGTCTCAGTATCATCATACAAGCTAAACCCTTGCCGCCTGACGGTGAGGGTTTTCTTTTGGGATTATTTACCTGCGCACCCGCAGTATCGACGACATGGAGTAATAAATGTCCAGACCAACTATCATCATTAACGACCTCGATGCGGAACGCATTGACCGCCTGTTGGAGCAACCTGCGTTTGCTGGTTTACCCATTGCCGACGCCCTGAACGCCGAGCTGGATCGCGCGCAAATGTGTTCTCCAGAAACCATGCCGCACGATGTCGTGACCATGAACAGCCGCGTGAAATTCCGCAATCTGAGTGATGGCGAAGTCCGTGTGCGTACCCTGGTGTATCCGGCTAATATGACTGACAGCAGCACACAGCTTTCCGTCATGGCGCCTGTTGGCGCGGCACTGCTGGGCCTGCGCGTTGGCGACACCATTCACTGGGAACTGCCGGGCGGTACATCAACACACCTCGAAGTCATCGAGCTTGAGTACCAACCAGAAGCTGCGGGCGACTACCTGCGCTAACTCTGTCTTATCAAAGCTATTCGCTTTATCTTGCAGGGGATGCATCTGCATCCTCTTTCCGGTTACTCCTCATCTCCCCGCTCCTCACGTTATTTCCTGTTCGCAAAACATAAATCTGTGCCGTGACTGACAGAATCATTTTTAATACTATGCTGTTATGTGTTCATGTAATGACAAGGAGAATGTTTATGTACAACACAATCATAATGCCTGTTGATGTATTCGAAATGGAACTGAGTGACAAGGCTATTCGCCATGCAGAATTCCTGGCACAGGAAAACGGCGTTATCCATCTGCTGCATGTGCTGCCAGGCTCAGCAAGCTTAAGCCTGCACCGCTTTGCGGCAGACGTTCGTCGTTTTGAAGAGCATCTGCAACACGAAGCGGAAACGCGTCTGCAAACAATGGTCGGTCACTTCAGCATCGATCCCTCCCGCATTAAACAACACGTGCGCTTTGGTAGCGTCCGTGACGTGGTCAACGAGTTGGGTGAAGAGTTGAATGCGGATGTGGTGGTCATTGGGTCACGTAACCCGTCCATCAGTACCCACCTGCTCGGCTCAAACGCCTCCAGCGTTGTCCGCCACGCCACTCTGCCGGTACTGGTTGTCCGTTAACTGCGTCTGATTTACTGTAACAACCCCACCCGTCTTACGGGTGGGGGTTATTGCGTGATGCACTCTTTCTCATCAGCAGCGCCCATAACCTGGCACACCTCCCCTGTAGATATTTTTTGTAAGGCCAACTCCCTGTACTGTCCTGGACTGACACCCGTATGTTTATGGAAAAAACGCGTAAAGTAGGCTTCATCATTGAATCCTAAAAAAGCCGCAAGCTGCTTTATCGTCTTAGAGGTGTAGACCAGCTCCTGTTGGGCTTCCTGCAGTACGCGCATATTAATCACATCCAGGCTGGACATGCCTAATGTTATCCGGCATAAGCGCGACAGATGCCCCGGGGACATCCCCATCTCTTCAGAATAATCATTAACGGTCAGCCGCTGGCGAAAGCGCTGATCCACCAGCAGGAGGAATTTGTTTATTTGTGAGGCTTTACGCGAGCAGATATCAAATTTCTGCTGTTCTTCTGTCAGGGTACTGATACGCGTGAGGTGAACCAGGATGGAAATAAAAATCGAAATGCACATTGCCTTATGATTAACCCTCTGTTTCTGCATCTCTTTTTGTAAAGACTGATAAAAACCCTGAATAATTTTCCCGTCTTCTGGGGAGCCATCGAGGGGGATTACGCAGGGCTTATGCATCAGAGTAAGAACGTTGGGCGCCAATAATCCCATTACCGACTCCATTGGCCCTTGTGAGGCAGTGATCGTCATCCCTTCCGTACCGGGTCGGTAATCAAAACCATGAACGGTCTGCGCAGGTACAAGGATGAGACCCGGCCCCTTCAACTTCATCCGGGTGTAATTCATTAAAACATCAACCTCGCCACTCTGAATAAAGAGGGTCTGAATCAATGAGTCATGAATATGCGGGCTGGCTTTCCAGTTCAGGGGTTTTGAACGCAATGAGATCATTTCTACATTAAAGAAATTTTCCCAGCCTGGTTCCGACTGCTCGCCATATAACGCATAAGTAGGAATGGTCGTTGTCATCAATGCTTCCCCACCCAATCAAATGGACCCGCCAGGCGGCAACGGTGTCATCCCCTGGCGGGCTAAGGTTATGCGGGCATAATGACCGCGCCGTCAGCATTCAAACGCGCTATCTCCTCGACAGAATATCCGTATTCCAAAAGAATTTGCTGCGAATCATGCCCTAATCTGCGGGATGGACGAATTTGTGCAGGCCCCATACTGCCAATGTTCACAGGAGGGGTCACCAGCACGCGTCGGTTACCAGTGATATATTCAACATTTCGCAGACAGTCCGTCGCCCACGCCTGCTCATCGTCAAGGATTTCATCAGGCGTGAAGCCTTTCTCATGAGCAAAGTCGTTTTGTTTTAACATCTGCATCATTTCATCAAGCGAACGTTTAGCGACCTGCTCACTGATGATCCTGATAATATCCCGGTTACGTCCATGCAGATTGACATCGGCAATACGACAAAACTCGGGACTGTCGACCAAATCTTCGCGACCAAGTAACGTCATGAACTTATTGAAAAAGCGATCGTACTCTGGGATACAAATTACCATCCAGCGACCATCACGCGTTTTATAGGTATTGTTGAACGGGTTCGCGACTTCACAACGGGATTTAGGATAAACGTTGCCGTATTGCGCCGATGTGACGGCAATACTCATCATAAACAACGCGGTATGATGCAGACTCACAGTGACCTTATCCCCCTGTCCGGAGAGCGTACGACCATATAACGCCGCGCAGACACCCGAAACAAGACACATGGAGGCCTGGAAATCGCCAAACCCATTAACTGAGTTAATCGGCGTTTCCCCCCGTTCGTTTGTCGACCCCAGGATCCCTCCCCGGCAAACATAGGCCGTCGCATCAAACCCTGCGGTATCTTTTTCTGGTCCTTGCTCACCGTACCCCAGAATCTGAGCAAAAATTAAACGAGGGAAACGCAGGTGCAACTCTTCCCATGAGAACCCCAGCCGCTCCAGCGCTTTCGTCCGATAGCTGGTCACTACCACATCAGCGGTGGAAAGAATACGCCAGGCAATTTCTTTCGCTCGCTCCTGTTTCAAATTCAGGCACAGAAAACGCTTATTGGCATTGGAAATATCAAATGCCGGATTCTCATCATCTTCATACGGCATATTAAAAACTGACGCCTGCGTACGACCAGGATCGCCGATGGGCGGTTCGATTTTGATCACATCCGCACCCCAATCACCTAAAATACGCGCTACCGTTGGCGCAGCCAGAAATGATGTCAGATCAACGACCTTAACGCCCTCTAATGGTCTCATACGTCATATTCCCTCAATAATGAGTAGCCTGTTTAACCGGCAAATCCTTTACGGCCACCGGCGCTTACGCGTGCTGATTTCTTTTCTATTGGCCGAATGCGCGCAATTAACATAAAGAAGGCTCCGACAATCGCCACGCCCGCGCCCAGATACAGTGCGTACTCGTACTGACCACCGGAGACATCAATCACCCAGCCAGCGAGTACTGGCGAGAGAATACCCGCCAACGTCCCGAACACCCCGTTCAGCCCGACCAACATACCGGTGTCTTTTTGCGAGAAAATAATAGGAATTGAAAAGTGTGCAGCCATCGTGAAGCACAGGAAGAAGTTCGACGCAGAGATAAGCGTGGCGGCACTCCACAAGCTATTTGCCTGAGTGCCGAGGATCAAAAATACCCCAGCTAATAATAACCCCAGTACCGGAGAAATCTTACGTCCGACGTTTTGTCCAAATCGACGACATGCGGCATCAGTAACTACGCCCCCCAGCGGATAGGCAAAGATTGCCACCAGATACGGCAGCATAGAAAAAATCGCGCTTTGTTTGAGATCGATTCCACGCCCCATAGCAAAGTAGGTTGGCAGCCAGGTCATGAAGAGAAAAAAGAGGTAATTGGTACAAAAGTAACATAAGGCGCATGCCCAGACTGAAGGGGTTGCCAGAATATCGCCTTTACTTAGCGGCTCATTTTGTGTGGCCGGAGAGATTTCAGTAGAGACTTGCCCAGCCAGAATATAGTCTCGTTCACCCTGGGTGATAAATGTATCCTGTTGCGGACGGTTGCTGCCGAGCTTCCACCACAGCAGACACCACAGTACGCCGGGTACCGATACAACGTAAAACACGGCCTGCCAGTCCCAGCGTTGGACTATCCATGCAGCCAAAACCATGGCAACGGCGATACCAGTAGGGCAACCTATCTGCAATAATCCTGTCGCCATTCCGGCTTCATGCTTAGGTACCCATTTTGCCGCCAGTGAAAAGTTAGCCGGCACAAGCAACCCTTGGCCAATCCCGACCAGAATACGCAGCAACATCATGATGCCCAGCGTTGATCCTAACGGCGTTAGAAATGTGAAAACTGCCCACCATAATGTTCCGGTCACCAAAACGACCCCGCCGCCAAACCTGTCCGCCAGTAAACCCGCGGGTAACATTGTGACGGCATAGCCAATGAAAAACGCCGTGGATACCCAGCCAAACTGCATAGCGCTCCAGCCATATTCCTGCATTAATGCAGGCCCACACATCGACATCCCACTTCGCGCCACAAACATGACGAAATAATCAATAATGAGCAGGACAATAATGCCCCAGCGTCTGTTCCCTGGTGATGTACTCATAGGTCACTCTCGCAAAAAAGCAAAAATGGCCGTAGCCACAGGATAAACAGCGACGTACGACCAAAACTGAGGTTAGTGTCCCGTAAAATCGGCTAACCTCTGACACGGTGCAAACGCCCCCGGACTAGCGAATCTCACCACCTGCGGCAATCAATGGGCGTGCGATAGTCAGTCGCTGCACGGTACGTGGGCCTTCTTCAAACCACAGGGCACGAGCATCGCGGTACATCCTTTCTACCGGGCCATACGGGTTATCTTCGAAATAGCCAATACCACCAAAGATTTCGAGACAGCTATCCGATACCGTACGCACGGTATCAATGCCGTGCAGTTTGCACATGGCTGAAACCATCTCAATATCTTCGCCACGATCGAATTTTTGCGCACAGTCGCGCAGCATGACGCGCAGCGCATGTACCTGCGTGCCCATATCCGCCAGCGTTTGTTGAATCGCCTGGCGAGAAACGAGAGCCTTACCAAAAGTCACACGATCTTTTGCTCTGGCAATCGCCAGCTCCAGGAAGCGCTGTGACATGCCAAGGCAGGTTACGGCAATCATGGCGCGTGAATGCGCCAGCGCATTCATGAAAATATCCAGGCCATCGCCCTCTTTCCCCATAATGTTATGCGCAGGGACTTCGCAGTTTTCAAAACGCAGATAAGCATGACCCGCGCCACGGCACCCCATCATGTGCGGCATAGGATCAATGTAATAACCGGGGGTATTCGTTTCGATAAAGAATGCTGTTAAGCCACCCTTTTTACGCTTATTCTCATCCGTAACCGCAATAACATAGCTCCCATCGGATATATCCGTATGAGATATCAACGTCTTAGTTCCGTTAAGAATATATTTATCCCCTTTTTTAACCGCGGTAGTACGAATATCTGCACCCGAACCGCAATCCGCCTCAGTTAATGCAAAGTTAATATACGCATCTTTATTTGCCAGCAGCGGTAACCATTTAGCGCGCAAATCTTCTGCGCCATGATCGTACATAATTCGCCAGTTCAATCCGTTGGCGTGGTGCAGGTTCATACGCATCCCACCAGGCCCGCGGCAAAACTCTTCCATCACCGAAAAGAACTGTTCGCAGTTGAGTCCCATACCGCCAAACTCTTCAGGCATCGCCAGACGAAACAGATCGTTTTTACGGCAAACGTCGTAATAAGAGTCAGGAAAGACATTCGTCCGCTCAACTTCCAGTTGAATTTCTTCCAGCTCAGTTTCGGTAACCTTTCTGACTTTTTTCTTCAATGCTTCCAGTTGCTGCTGAGATAAAATGGACATATACCAACCCCACTCCACGTTGAATACTCAGGTAAGAATGCAGGCCATAAGAATATGAATATATAAAAGATAAGATATTCTAACTAACCTGTTTCCATGAATTAACGTGATGGATTATAAAAATAAAATTCGTCCTCCTGACATTGACAGATTTAACCAAAAACAGGACAAATCGAACATCACCAACACCCAGCGCTTATTTCTGAACCCGCATCACAAAAACATACTAAATGCTCGTTTTGTCCAGGACGTTGTCAAATATGTCTATGCATCATTAATGCCCGCTGAATTTATTCTCCTCATACCAATTATTCTGCAAGTCGGCGTCCAGGCACGATCAGAATATAAAGAAATGAACATCGTCCGAAACATCAATTCTTATCAGCAGGCATCATTGAGGAGACATCATGGACTTTAGCCTGACCGAAGAGCAGGAACTGCTTTTAGCCAGTATCCGCGAACTGATAACACGAGATTTTCCCGAAGAATATTTCAAGACCTGTGATGAAAATGGCGCCTTCCCCAGCAAGTTCTTTCAGGCATTGGCCGAAAGCGGCGTGGGGCTATTAGGCATTCCAGAAGAACTCGGCGGCATCCCCGCCGATATGATGACGCAAGTGCTGGTTCTGGAGGAAATCGCGCGCATGGGGGCTCCCGCCTACATTATGACGGAAGGCCAATGCATCCATAATATGCAGCGCTTTGGCAATGCAGAACAGTTGGCGAAAACGGCTGAAGTCGGGCTGACCGGGATCCCTGCCTATTCACTCGCCTTCACCGAGCCGCAGGCGGGATCGGATAATAACCGCGTCGCCACAACCTATACCCGAAGAAATGGCAAAGTTTATCTGAACGGGCAAAAAACGTTCATCACGGGCGCCAAAGATTACCCATACATGCTGGTGCTGGCACGCAATCCCGAACCGGAAGATCCGAAGCGTTGCTTCACCCTGTGGTGGGTGGATCCAAACATGCCGGGCGTTAAGCGCAATAGCCTGCACAAAATCGGCTGGCACATGGTCAGCAACTGTGAGGTTTTTCTCGATAACGTTGAACTGGAAGAAAGCGCGATGGTGGGCCGCGAAGGTTACGGCTTCATTCACATGATGGAAAACTTCGATATTGAACGTCTCGTCATCGCCGCACACTCGCTGGGTGTGGCGGAATGCGCTTTTGAAGATGCCGCCCGCTACGCCAACCAACGTATTCAGTTCGATAAAAATATCGGCCAGTTCCAGATGATTCAGCTCAAGCTGACCCAAATGGCGATAAAAATCCAAAACATGAAAAACATGGTCTATCGCACGGCATGGGAATGTGACAACGATTTACCCATGCGCCTGTCCGCGCCGATGTGCAAATTGTATTGCGCACAGTCAGCCTGTGAAGTCATTGACGATGCGATGCAGATTTTAGGTGGCCTTGGTTACACCAATGACAGCCGGGTATCCCGCTTCTGGCGAGATACCCGTGTTAACCGCATCGGTGGCGGTACTGACGAGATTATGGTGTATATCTCAGCCCGCCAGATCCTGAAACAGTATGAAAAATAATAGGATACGTCATGAAATTACTTGCCTGTTATAAATTGGTCGCGGAAGAACAAGACATCACTATCACCGCCGACAGAACGCTGGACACAACGCGTGCTGGAGAAAAAATCAGCCCATTCGACCTCAATGCTATTGAAGAGGCCGTCCTGCTGGCCGGTGAAAACGATGAAGTCATAGCCCTGTGCGTTGGCGGTCAGGCGCTGGATAACGCCAAACTGCGAAAAGATTTACTCTCCCGAGGTCCTCATGGACTCTACCTGGTGCGCGACGAGCGGCTGTCAACTGCGCTTGCGCACGAAACCTCCCGGGTCATTGCCGCAGCAGCGAAGAAAATCGGTTTTGATCTGCTGCTGTGTGGCGAAGGCTCTGGCGATCTCTATGCACAGCAAACCGGGCTGCGTGTCGGGGAAATGCTTCATCTGCCCACCGTCAATGCCGTCAGCCACATTGAAATCCATGACGGCTACGTTACGGTCGAACGCACACTGGAAAATGAAATAGAGATTATTGATGTGCCGCTTCCTGCCGTCTTGTGCGTCACCTCAGATATTAATGAACCGCGTATTCCTTCCATGAAAGCGATTCTCGGCGCAGGGAAAAAGCCCGTTACCCAATGGACGGCCGATGACATCGGCTGGTCGCCGGTGTCTCCCGAGGCCGAAATGATCAATATTTATGCCCCGCAGCAGGCAGAACGTAAACACATCATCATTGAAGGCGACGGCGCAGAAGATATCGCTCGCCTGGCAGAGCATCTCAATAAAGTGCTGAACTGAAGACAACGGAGAAGCTGGAATGAGCAAAATCAATCAGGTATGGGTAGTGAGTGACAGCGCCGACCGTTACGCGGATCTCCTTGCAGGAACAAAGCAGTTCGGTGAACACGTGAGTGCGGTCATCTGGGATGAGAGCGAGGCTTTGCAGGTACAACATGCCGACGCGGTGTACGTCCTGAGCGGAAAGTCAGAACAGCAACGATTAGAAAACTATGCAGAAACCCTCGCTGCCCTGATACAAAATACCGAAAAAGACGACAGTGAGCTCAGGACGGAAACATTAATCCTGCTGGCGGCAACCCGACGAGGAAAAAGCCTGGCGGCCAGGCTTAGCATCCTGCTGCAATCAGCGCTGATTAATGATGCCACCAGCCTGGCGCTGGAGAATGGCGAACTGTATGCCGAACATCGAATGTATGGCGGTCTGGCGTTTGGTCGGGAAAAAATTAACACACCTACGGCTATCGTGACCGTTTCGAGTGGCGTATTCGAGCCGCTGGAAGCAAATGCGCCGCATCAGCTTGCTCCCATGCCCGTCAGCTATATCCCACCGCAACATGAGCTTTTATGCAAAGCGCGCCGGGCAAAATCGGTCAGCAGCATCGATCTCAGTAAAGCCCGTCGTGTCGTCGGTATTGGGCGTGGCTTAGCGGCCAAAGACGATCTGCATATGATCTGGGATTTAGCCGCTGCGCTGAATGCGGAAGTCGGCTGCTCTCGCCCCATTGCTGAAGGTGAGCACTGGATGGATCGTGAACGTTACATTGGCGTTTCTGGCGTACTGCTTAAAACCGATGTGTATCTGGCGCTGGGCATCTCAGGGCAGATACAGCATATGGTCGGCGGTAATGGCGCCAAAACCATTGTCGCCATTAATAAAGATAAGAATGCGCCAATCTTTCAGTACGCCGACTACGGGCTGGTAGGCGATATATATAAAGTCGTCCCGGCATTAACGGAACTGCTGCAGCACTAACATTTAACGCCGCCATCCCGAATGGCGGCAACAGGAGCAAAAGCGATGTCGGACGAAAAATTTGACGCCATTGTTGTCGGCGCAGGCATCTCAGGCTGCATCGCCGCTTATGTAATGGCAAAAGCAGGACTGGATGTGCTGGTCATTGAGCGTGGTGATACTGCGGGCAGTAAAAATATGACCGGAGGACGACTCTACACGCACAGCCTGGAAGAAATTATGCCGGGTTTTACCCATATAGCCCCCGTTGAAAGAAAAGTAGTCAGGGAGCGAATTTCCTTTCTTACAACAGAAAGCGCTGTCACGCTGGACTATCTCGCGAGCCTCCCCCAACAGGCCCCGGTCGCAGAATCATGGACGGTGCTTCGCCGCACATTTGACAGTTGGCTCATGGCGCAAGCAGAAGCCGTTGGCGCTCAGTTCATCACCGGCGTCAGAGTAGATTCACTGATCCGTCAAAATGGACGAGTGACGGGAGTTCAGGCCGGAGACGATACCCTGGAGGCAAATGTGGTTCTCCTCGCCGACGGTGTAAATTCTCTGCTGGGCCGCGCTATCGGTATGGTGCCAGAATCATCGCCGCACCATTATGCCGTTGGTGTGAAGGAGGTGATTTCACTGCCATCCGCACAAATTCAGCAGCGCTTCGGGCTAACAGGTAACGAAGGCGCCGCCTGGCTGTTTGCCGGTTCACCGTCAGACGGATTAATGGGCGGCGGTTTCTTGTATACCAATCGCGATACGCTTTCACTGGGTCTGGTATGTGGCCTCGACGGTATCGAGCATGCCCGTAAAACCGTGCCGCAAATGCTGGAAGACTTCAAACAGCATCCTGCTATCCGTCCGCTAATCGAAGGCGGTACGCTACAGGAATATTCCGCGCATCTGGTGCCGGAAGGCGGGATAGATATGGTTCCAACGTTAGTCGAGAACGGAGTGATGATTGTCGGTGATGCAGCCGGAATGTGTCTGAATCTGGGCTATACCGTGCGGGGCATGGATCTCGCCATTACAGCAGCCAATGTGGCGGCGCAAACGGTCATTGCCGCGAAAAATGCCAATGATTTCAGTAAAGGAAAACTCCAGGCTTATCCCAACACACTGGAGAAAAGCGCGGTGTTACGCGATATGCGCCACTACCGCCGCCTCCCCGCAATGATGGAGAACCCGCGAATTTTTCAACAATATCCGCAAATGGCAACCGATCTCATGGCGTCTCTGTTTACCGTCAACGGCAAGGCCCCTGCTTCACTGTGCTCGACAGTATTAGCGCACGGCAAAAAAATCGGATTAATTAATCTCTTAAAAGACGGCATTAAAGGAGTTCGCGCATTATGAATACCGTGAACGTCGATGTGAAATTGGGCACGAATAAATTCAGGGTCGATGAAAGCCATCCCCATATTGTCCTGGTGGAAAACCCCGATCCAGAGCAGTTCCGTAAACTGATCCTCGCCTGCCCCGCCGGATTATATCGCCAGGATGACGCTGGCAATATTCACTTTGATTATGCTGGCTGCCTCGAATGCGGCACATGCCGGGTGCTGTGTTCACACACCATTCTACAAAAATGGGAATATCCACAAGGAACGTTTGGCGTTGAATTTCGCTTCGGCTAACCCCCTGCAAAACAGCATATCGCCGTATCAGGAGATACCTCGTGTTCGCGGTTCAGGGAGAAGACCATGTCGGTACAGAATCAAATTGATATCAGTACGATTTTAGACAAACACCCCATCAGTAAACGGCAATGGTTTATTGTCTTTCTCGGTTTTTTTGTTCTGGGTATTGATGGTTTCGATGTCACGGCAATTGGCTACATTGCTCCGGCATTAATAGATCACTGGCAACTATCCAAACAAGATCTGGGCCCGGTCATGATGAGTGGATTATTGGGGCTGGCGGCAGGCTCTTTAATTTCTGGCCCGCTAGCTGACCGCTATGGACGTAAAAAGCTAATTATTGGGTCAGTTGTCTTTTTTGGTCTCAGCAGCCTGCTTTCTGCCGGGGCCTGGAATTTATCCAGCCTGACTTTTTTTCGTTTTATTACCGGACTCGGGTTAGGCGCAGCCATGCCCAACATCACGACGCTGGTTGCAGAGTACGCCCCCCACCGTTATCGCTCTCGCCTGTCAACGGTGATCCATTGCGGCTTTAATTCTGGCGCAGCGCTGGGAGGCATACTTAGCCAACAGTTGCTCGGAACGTTTGGCTGGCGCGCCGTGCTTATCGCAGGCGGCATTTTGCCATTATTGCTGGCACTGGTTTTACTGCGTTGTTTACCTGAATCGATGTTGTATCTGGTGCAGCACGCCGGTAACGATGCGCGCCTGGTTCGCCTGCTAAATCTGTTTATTCCCGGAATTGCAGACAAAGATACGCGTTTTTACACCACCGAGCCGCAAAAAGCCCGCGCCAGCACGGCAAAGTCACTGCTGCATCCCCCTTACACGCTGGGAACAGTGGCGCTGTGGTTGACGCTTTTTGTCGGACTCTTCAGCGTTTACCTTTTATCCAGCTGGTTACCCCTGATGATAAAAGATGCCGGACTTACGCTCTCTCAGGCCGTCATTATGGGGTCTGTCTTTCAGATAGGCGGCATGATAGGCAATTTTTGCATTGGTATTGAAATGGATCGTTGGGGCAAACACGAGGCGATTATTCTGACGCTGTCAGGCAGCATATGCGGCGCATTAGTTCTGGGGCTGTTCACCCCTTCGCTTTTCCTGCTCTATGCCCTGGTTCTTATTCTTGGCTTCACTCTCAACGGGATCAACCCCGGTTGCTATGCACTGGCTGCGCACTTTTACCCGACTTCAATACGGGCAACCGGCGTTGGTTGGGCGACGGGCATTGGTCGGCTGGGCGCGATTACCAGCGCAGGCGTGGGTTCGCTCATGCTCGCAGCAGGCTGGACATTCAGTGACGTCTTTCTGTTTTTGCCTCTGCCGCTACTGGCTGGCGCACTGGCGATGTATTGCAAAAAAAGAACTCAGTCTGAGACATAACCAATGACAACGAACCTAAAAATCAATGCCGAGCGTAAAGCGCAATACCGGCAACAGGGCCACTGGGGAGATGCGACATTAGCCGATTACTGGTCCCTGTCGGCCAAAGCGTATGCAGACAAAGTGGCGGTCACCGATAATCGGGGGGATAACTATACTTATAAAGCGCTGGATATTGCCGCGGGACGGCTGGCGTCCTGGCTCATCGACGCCGGTATCCGCCCGGGCGATCGCGTGGCGCTCCAGTTGCCCGGCTGGTGTGAATTCACGATAATTTATCTGGCCTGTCTGAAAAGCGGAGCCGTGATCGTCCCGCTCCTGCCTGCTTTCAGGGAGTGTGAACTGACCTGGATACTCAATAAATCCCGGGCCCGGATACTGTTTACACCAACGAGTTTTAAAAACGACAACCCGGCAGATAGGATCGCCGCACTCCGTTCCGATCTGCCCTGGCTTGAGAAGGTGGTGGCGGTTGATAAGCTGGCGCCTGCGCCCACTGGCCCCCTTCTAAGCCAGATCCTCAATGATTCTCCGCCAATAGCGCATCACGTCCTAACGCATAGCGACGATCTGGCGGCAGTTCTTTTTACTTCCGGTACGGAAGGTCATCCCAAAGGCGTGATGCTGACGCACAATACCATCATCGCCAGTGAACGAACCTTCTGCGCGGCGCTCAATATAAACTGGACGGATTCGATTCTCATGCCCGCTCCGCTAGCCCATGCAACAGGATTTCTGCATGGCGTGACCGCCCCTTTTTTAACGGGCGCCAGCAGCGTGTTGATGGACATATTTTCTCCGCAAGAGTGCCTGGTATTACTGGCGCAAGAGCGCTGCACCTGCATCATGGGGGCAACACCGTTCGTGTGCGATCTGCTGTATGCTTCCAAAGCACAGCGCAGCAGTCTCTCTTCTCTTCGCTTCTTTCTGTGCGGGGGAACCACAATCCCAGGAAAACTTCTGCAGGAATGTCACCAGGCAGGGATTCAACTCCTTGGCGTATACGGAAGTACAGAAAGTGCTCCCCATGCGATAGTGCGACCGCATGACTCTCTGACTCATCAAATGAACACGGATGGCAGAGCCGCTGCAGGCGTTGAAATCAGAGTGGTCGACCAGAAGAAGATGACTCTGGCGGAAAATAATGAGGGCGAAGAAGCCTCTCGCGGCCCCAATGTTTTTGTCGGCTATCTTGATGAACCGGAACTGACCGACCAGGTGCTTGACGACGACGGGTGGTATTACAGCGGCGACTATTGCCGGATGGATAAAGACGGCTATATCAAAATTACTGGCCGAAAAAAGGACGTTATTGTTCGTGGCGGTGAAAACATCAGTAGTCGCGAAATAGAAGATATTCTGCTGCTTCATCCGGATATCCACGATGCCGCTGTGGTGGGCATGCCAGATAAACGCCTGGGTGAACGTTCTTGCGCTTATGTCGTGCTGAGTCATCCACAAAAAACGCTTCAGTTGGCTGATATCATCGCGTTTTTCGCCCAACGGCGTATCGCAAAATATAAATACCCGGAATATCTGGTTGTTATAGACAAATTACCGCGTACGGCCTCAGGCAAAATTCAAAAATACATTCTCCGACAGGATATTCTCCAGCGTCTGGCATCCCTCTCGCAAGAAACGACTGGTCTAACAACCTCGGCGTAAGAAGGAGCGCGTTATGTCTCTCACTCATACTGTTCCCGAACATTCCCGCAATGTACGCAGGGTATCAAACCGGATTAAAAACAGTACCAAACCCACTTTTATCCGCCCTAACCCGAACTTCTACCGTTGTCCTCAGTGTGGGGCGTTCCTTGTCACCATGGCTATACGTGACGCAACATCCCCGATAACCTGCTGTGGAAAAACACTCGTCGCGTTACGGGTTAATGATGCCACTACTACCGATGCGCTCGCCCAACAGCATCAACCGCTGATGACCATTTCCGGGGGATTTGAATCAAATACGCTTTCCGTAACGGTAGGTAATCCGGCGCATCCAATGACGGCAGATCACTATCTGGAGTGGATCTTTATTTACACCTTTCAGGGGGGACAATTTAAATATCTGCCGCCAGGCGCGCCGCCGGAAGCCACTTTTGCACTCGCGGGCAATGATGCTTATGTTTATTGCGATCGCCCAATCTGTAAAGGGAAACAGTGTAAATTCAACTGCAAACGAGGATTTTCAGCCTATACCTGGTGCAACCAGCATGGGTTGTGGCGGTACACATTTTGACGGATCACATTGCAGGTCAGCATGTTGTGCGCGCTTTAGCGAAATAAAAAACCGCCAGCGAATGACTGGCGGTTTTGGCATTGCAGGTGAGTCTTACTTTTTTATGCTACTGTGGTGCGAATCAGATAATCAAAGGAGCTTAACGAGGCTTTCGCGCCTTCGCCTGTCGCGATGATGATCTGCTTATAGGGTACGGTTGTGCAGTCACCTGCAGCGAAAACACCTTTCACGCTGGTTTCGCACTTCGCATCAATGATAATTTCACCCATGCGGTTACGTTCAACGGCGCCTTCCAGCCAGTTGGTGTTCGGCAGCAGACCAATCTGAACAAAAATACCTGCCAGTTCTACACTGTGAACATCGCCGCTCACGCGGTCACGATACTCGAGCCCAGTGACTTTGCTGCCATCGCCTTTTACTTCTGTCGTTTGCGCATTCAAAATGATGTCGACGTTTTTCAGACTACGCAGTTTATTCTGCAGCACCTGATCGGCCTTCATTTCAGGAGCAAACTCCAGTAGCGTCACATGTTCCACGATGCCCGCCAGATCGATAGCGGCTTCAACACCGGAGTTACCACCGCCAATCACCGCCACACGCTTGCCTTTAAACAGTGGGCCATCACAGTGCGGACAGTAAGTTACGCCTTTGGTGCGATATTGATCTTCGCCCGGAACATTCATGTTGCGCCATTTCGCACCGGTCGCGATGATAATACTGCGCGCTTTCAGCACCGCGCCGGATGCCGTTTCAATCTGATGCAGCCCACCCTCCTGCGCCGCAGGAACCAGTTTGCTGGCGCTTTGGCTGTCGATCACATCAACATCATAGTCATCAACGTGTGCTTTCAGCGCGCCAGCCAGTTTCTGGCCTTCGGTTTTCGGTACCGAGATATAGTTTTCGATATCAACGGTATCCAGAACCTGACCGCCAAAACGTTCGCCCATCAGACCGGTGCGGATACCTTTACGTGCGGAGTACACCGCCGCAGCCGCTCCCGCAGGGCCAGAACCAACAATCAGTACGTCATAAGCATCACGCTTGTTCAACTCTTCAGCCGCACGTTTCTCTGCGCCGGTGTCCACCTTCGCCACGATCTCAGTCAGCGTCATGCGACCCTGGCCGAACTCTTTACCGTTCATAAATACCGCCGGAACGCCCATCACGTTACGATCGGTGATTTCATTCTGGAACGTACCGCCGTCAATCGCCGTATGTTTAATGCGTGGGTTCAGTACCGACATCAGGTTCAGCGCCTGCACCACGTCCGGACAGTTATGGCAGGAGAGTGAATAATAGGTTTCAAATTCAAAATCACCGTCGAGATCGCGGATCTGCTCCAGCAACGCCTGCGCCTCTTTTGACGGATGACCACCTGTCCACAACAGCGCGAGCACCAGCGAGGTAAATTCATGGCCCAGCGGAGAACCCGCAAAGCGCGGCCCCTGGTGAGAGCCTGGATTGGTAATCAGGAACGATGGCTTACGCACTGCCAGAGTATTGTCTTCTGTGAAGGTGACTTTTTCTGACAGTTCAGCAATTTCAGTCAGCAGTTCCTTGATTTCTGCCGATTTAGCGCTGTCATCCAGCGTAGCAATCAGCTCAACAGGTTTGGTCAGTTTCTCAAGGTAAGCCCTGAGCTGGGTTTTCATATTTGTGTCGAGCATTCTTCTTCCCTCTCTGAAAACATCATCATGCAAGCCGACTTCGCGGGACTGCATTAATGCAACTTGCGTCATGGTGCTGGAATGAAACAGGCGCAAATTTGCGCCTGTGGAATGCCGGATGCACTATGTTTATCCGGCCTACAAATTAGCTTAGATTTTACCAACCAGGTCTAAAGATGGAGCCAGTGTCGCTTCACCTTCTTTCCATTTAGCCGGGCAAACTTCACCTGGGTGGGATGCAACATACTGTGCGGCTTTAATTTTGCGCAGCAGGTCGGACGCATCACGGCCGATACCTTCAGCGGTAACTTCGATTGCCTGGATGATACCCTGCGGGTCAACAACGAAGGTTGCGCGGTCAGCCAGACCTTCATCTTCACGCATGTTGTCGAAGTTACGGGTCAGGGCGCCAGTCGGGTCGCCGATCATTGCATATTTGATTTTTGCGATGGTGTCAGAGCTGCTGTGCCATGCTTTATGCGTAAAGTGGGTATCGGTAGAAACAGAGTAAACGTCTACGCCCAGTTTCTGCAGTTCTTCATAATGGTCTGCAACGTCGCCCAGTTCGGTCGGGCATACGAAGGTGAAGTCAGCCGGATAGAAGAAGAAGACGCTCCAGCGACCTTCGGTATCTTTCTCGGTTACTTCGATGAACTCACCGTTTTTGAACGCCTGGTTTTTGAAAGGTTTAATTTTGGTATTAATCAAAGACATCTGTACTTCCTCCGTGTTTTCGTTGAGAGATAAGTTAACGAAAATCTCTTCCAAGGGCTAATGCGTTTCCTTTATCAAATCAATAAGCGTTAACTAACAACTTCCTCAATCGAACCTAAAAGACAAAAGTAAAAAAGGCCCCCTTTGCAGGGAGCCTCATTACCCGAGCTACCCGCAGGTAACTTCAGTACCAGCAGAACTGGCTATGTGTTGCGCTCTACATTACCTTAACAAAGGTCGTAACAGCGATTGGGATTACATCACCCAACTAAAGAAAGGGCAATCGACAGACTGTCGATCTTACCTATGGCTGTGATAGGTTTTGCAATTCAGTCCCCTTTCCTTCTGATTTTATAAGGAAAATCAATGTTCAAGCGTACCTTACTCTTATCCTTGCTTCCCGCTATCGTTCATGCCGAAGAGCTACCTGCCCCTGTTAAAGCCATTGAGAAACAGGGCATTACTATTGTGAAACCTTTCGATGCCCCTGGCGGAATGAAAGGTTATCTGGGTAAATATCAGGATATGGGCGTCACTATCTACGTCACGCCCGACGGCAAACATGCCATCTCAGGCTACATGTACAATGAGAAAGGTGAAAACCTCAGTAATGCGCTGATAGAAAAAGAGATCTATGCCCCAGCAGGGCGCGAGATGTGGCAGCGAATGGAAAAAGCCTCATGGATTCTGGATGGTAAGAAAGAGGCCCCGGTGATTGTCTACGTGTTCGCCGATCCCTTCTGCCCTTATTGCAAACAGTTTTGGCAGCAGGCGCGTCCGTGGGTCGATTCCGGTAAAGTTCAGTTGCGTACGCTACTGGTGGGCGTAATCAAACCTGAAAGCCCGGCAACAGCTGCCGCAATCTTGTCGACAAAAGATCCGGCCAAAACCTGGCATGACTATGAAGCCTCCGGCGGCAAAATGAAGCTGGAAATTCCTGCCTCTCTCCCGCCCGAGCAGATGAAGATACTCAATATCAATCAAAAGTTGATGGATGATTTGGGTGCTAACGTGACGCCAGCCATCTACTACATGAGTAAAGACAATACGCTGCAACAAGAAGTCGGGTTACCCGATCAGGAGAAATTAAACATTATCATGGGAAATAAATAAAGGTAATAAAATGAGTGATTGTTATCGTTCTCATTTCAATCACTCACCACACTTCTTTTTTTCTCGTGAAAATAAAGTGTTTTGTGCTATGTTAGTTTAAATTAATCGTTCATTAAGCACTGAAACATAAAGTCTGTAAATAAATGCATTTCAAACTATTTCATAATTTAATTATTTCAAATTTTACCGTCAGAGGAAAGTATACATGGCTAATCTTTACGATCTTAAAAAATTCGATCTAAACCTGCTTGTTATTTTTGAATGTATCTATCAGCACCTGAGCATCAGCAAGGCTGCAGAAACACTTTTTATTACGCCTTCGGCCGTGAGCCAGTCATTGCAACGACTTCGTACTCAGTTTAACGATCCATTGTTCATTCGCTCGGGAAAAGGCATCACGCCTACGGTAACTGGCATCAATCTTCATCATCATCTGGAACAAAACCTCAACTCCCTGGAGCAAACAATTAACATCATGCATAACTCCAGTTTAAAGAAAAAATTTATCATTTATTGCCCGCCAATGACAACCAGTTTTCATTTACACGAAGTAGTTCATTCCCTCCGAGAAGATTCTGATATTGATATTGAAATTGAGCATCATGACATTCTAATGAGCGCGGAAACTGCTGAAAATATTTTATCTTACCGCAAAGCGGATCTGGTATTCACAATCGTACCAGTACATAACCGCTCCATTGTATGCACGCCGTTAAAAACGATTGAAGGGGTGTTAGTCCGTAACAGTAACCATCCCCGAATTAATGATTCATGTACCATAGAGCAATTATTAAAGGAAAAATTTACATTATTCCTCACTGAGGAACAGGGGATGAAAGATTATCAATCACAAACAAATCATTTTTTAGCCAATCGTAAAATTGGTTTCAGTAGCGACTCTTTGATTTCAATCGTTAACGTTATATCAAACATTGATATCATTGGTGTTATACCCAGAGTTATGTATGAATTTTACTCCCCTGTCTTTAATCTCAAAGAGATTAGCGTCGATATGAAATTACCGTCAGCAAAACTGTATATGATGTATAACCGCGCTTCGCTTTCTAACGATTCCTTTGCCTCATATATAAAAAGAATCATACCAGATAGCGAATAAACGCCTGTTAAACATTTTCCCGATGGGTATAATTAATTCACATTAACAATTCATTAAAGTTATTTATTGAAATGATGAATAAGTCGTGAAAATTACGACACATATAGATTAGCATTTCTTATGCTGACCATTTACCATAGCGGGGAATAACAGCGCCTCACTATGGATTTGATATGTCTGTTTATAAAATACCTCTAACTCAACATGTACTTGAAGCCGCACAGGAGCGCATTACATGGACGCTCAACACACTGCCGCGCATTTGTGTTTCATTATCGGGAGGAAAAGATTCCGGTCTTATGCTCCATCTTACGGCCACCCTTGCCCGCCAGTTACAGAAAAAAATTAGCGTATTATTTATTGACTGGGAAGCTCAGTTTTCCTGCACTATCGATTATGTCCAGGCGCTACGCGAGAGTTATTCCGATGTTATCGAAGAATTTTATTGGGTCGCATTACCTCTGACCACACAAAACGCGCTTTCACAATATCAACCCGAATGGCAGTGCTGGGAGCCGAATATACAGTGGGTGCGTCAGCCACCAGCCGATGCCATAACCGACCCCAATTTCTTTTCTTTCTATCAGCCCGGTATGACCTTTGAGCTTTTTGTTCGCGAGTTCGCAGATTGGTTTTCACAAAAGCGTCCCGCAGCGATGATGGTCGGCATTCGCGCGGACGAGTCCTATAACCGCTTTGTGGCCATCGCCAACTCGCGTAAGCAACGTTTTGCCGATGACAAGCCGTGGACGACGGCAGCGCCAGGTGGACACACCTGGTATATTTATCCGTTATATGACTGGAAAACAGCCGATATCTGGACATGGTTTGCAAAGACAAAAATGCCATGCAATCCCTTGTATAACCTGATGTATCAGGCCGGAGTCCCAACACGATATATGCGTATTTGCGAGCCCTTTGGACCAGAACAACGCCAGGGGCTATGGCTGTACCATGTCATTGAGCCACAGCGATGGGCGGCTATGTGCGCCCGCGTCAGCGGCGTTAAAAGCGGCGGGATTTACGCCGGTCATGACAACCATTTTTACGGTCATCGGAAAATACTCAAACCAGAGCATTTAAGTTGGCAGCAATACGCCATGCTGCTATTACACAGCATGCCAGAACAGACCGCAGAACATTACCGCAACAAAATCGCTGTCTATATACAGTGGTATAAGAAAAAAGGCATGGACAATATCCCGGAAAGTCAGGAAGGCGATATTGGTTCCAGGGATATCCCCTCATGGAGAAGGATCTGCAAAGTACTCCTGAATAATGATTACTGGTGTCGGGCACTTTCGTTCAGCCCCACAAAAACGAAAAACTACCTGCGATATACTGAACGCATGAAAACCAAACGTCAGGAATGGGGGTTGTTATGCAACAACGATTAACACAGGAACTCCTCGGCTTTCTTTCTGGTTTGCCAGAAAAAGATAGAATTGAAGCCATTAATGAATTCAGAATGGCAATCCACAGCGTCAGTCCATTTCGTGAAGAACCAGTAGATTGCGTGTTATGGATTAAAAGCGATCACATTTCGCCCAATGATTACAATCCTAATAACGTTGCGCCGCCGGAGAAAAAGCTGCTGTTGAAATCCATCGAAGCGGATGGCTTCACCCAGCCGATTGTCGTGGTTCACTCAACGGAAGAAGAGTATGAAATCATCGATGGCTTTCACCGCCATGAATTAGGAAAAAACAAAGCATCGCTAAAACCACGATTAAAAGGCTATCTGCCCGTCGCCTGCCTGGAACGCGATCGCCATGAACGTATGGCGGCGACAATCCGCCATAACCGCGCCCGCGGACGCCACCAAATCCACGCCATGTCGGAAATCGTGCGTGAATTATCGCAACTGGGCTGGAGTGAAGAAAAAATCGCTAAAGAACTCGGCATGGATAACGATGAAGTGTTGCGACTGAAACAAATCAACGGCCTGCAGGAGTTATTTGCCGACCGTCGGTTTTCCAAAGCCTGGACAGTAAAATAATTACAGCGAAACCAGACGCTCTGCGGCTGCTAACAGCGTCGATTCTTGCTTGGCAAAACATAGGCGGATCAGCTTATGCGGGAAAGGATCGGCGCAGAACACCGACAGCGGTATTGCCGCAACCCCCACTTCTTTAGTTAACCACTGACAAAACTCAACGTCAGTAAGCGTTGAGACCGCACTGTAATCGACCAGCAGAAAATAGGTCCCCTCACACGGCAGAATTTCCAGTCGGCTGTCGCGTAACGCATTCACCAGCACATCACGCTTTCTCTGATAAAACGCGGGCAGCTCGCGGTAGTGTATTGGATCCTCCCGCAGCATATCCGCCAGCGCCAGCTGAGCCGGTGTGTTGACTGAGAACGTCAGGTACTGATGGACTTTGCGTAGCTCGGCGCTAATGGCGTCGGGTGCAACGCAATAGCCGACTTTCCAGCCGGTCATATGATACGTTTTACCGAAAGATGAAACGGCAACAGCGCGTTCCCGTAGCTGCGGATGAGCCAGCACGCTCGCATGTCCATGAGCGGCAAAGCAGATATGCTCATACACTTCGTCGCTAATAACAAAAATCTCGCGCTCTTTAATCGCCTGCCATAACGCATCAAAATCAGCGCGCTGCCAGACGGTAGCAGATGGGTTATGCGGTGTATTGAGGATCACTAACCGGGTGCGCTCGCTGAGTAACGTGGCAAATTCCTGCCAGTTCACACGAAATGACGGCGGTTGCAACGCAATACGTTTCACCACACCGCCGGATAACGCCACCGCAGGCGCATAGCTGTCGTAGCTCGGATCAAAACAGATCACTTCATCACCAGGCCGCACCAGCGCCGTAATGGCTGCATACAATGCTTCTGTGGCCCCTGCCGTGACGGTGACTTCACTTGTCGCATCGGGCTTATAACCGTACAACTCCGCGGTTTTATCGGCAATGGCTTCGCGCAGCGGCTGCACGCCTGTCATCGGCGCATACTGGTTAGCGCCATGCGCGACATGATATGCCAGACGTTCCTGCAAGAAATGTGGACCGTCAAAATCAGGAAATCCCTGCGAGAGGTTAATGGCCTGATGCTGCTGTGCCAGCGCGCTCATTTGCGTAAATATTGTGGTCCCCAGATTTGGGAGTTTACTTTGCACAATCAGTGAGTTATTGCTCATTATTGTTATCCCGACGTGTGATGTTGTTGTTGAAGCCACTATAGCACGATGTTAGTATTTGGCAATCAAGACGTTCAGACGTCTATATAAAAATAACCTGCCAGATCAGGACAGCACAAGGACAACACAACATGAGTAATACCGAGATTCGCGTCGTCACCGGCCCGGCTAACTACTTTTCCCACACCGGTAGCCTCTCCAGACTGCACGACTTTTTCACCCCGGATCAACTCTCACACGCCGTCTGGGTCTACGGTGAGCGAGCTATCGCCGCGGCGCGTCCTTATCTGCCAGAAGCTTTTCATCTTGCCGAAGCTAAGCGTCTGCTGTTTACGGGACATTGCAGCGAAACCGATGTTGCTCAACTGGCAAAAGAATCGGGAGATGATCGCAGCATCGTGATTGGCGTGGGTGGCGGTACACTGCTCGATACGGCTAAAGCGCTGGCTCGCCGCCTTGATTTACCTTTCGTGGCGATCCCGACTATTGCCGCCACCTGCGCGGCCTGGACGCCGCTTTCCGTCTGGTACAACGATGCCGGTCAGGCGCTGCATTTCGAAATATTCGACGATGCCAATTTTTTGGTGCTGGTTGAGCCACGAATCATACTTAACGCGCCTGAAGAGTATTTACTGGCCGGTATTGGCGATACGCTGGCGAAATGGTATGAGGCAGTGGTGCTGGCTCCGCAGCCAGAAACGCTACCTCTGACCGTACGTCTGGGCATCAACGGCGCGCTGGCCATCCGCGACGTCCTGCTGGAAAGCAGCGAGCAGGCACTGGCAGATAAGCAGCGTGGTGAACTAACCCAGGCGTTTAGCGACGTGGTGGATGCGATTATAGCCGGCGGCGGTATGGTCGGCGGCCTGGGCGAGCGCTACACCCGTGTGGCGGCGGCACATTCGGTCCATAACGGTCTGACCGTCCTCCCGCAAACGGAGAAATTTCTCCATGGCACCAAAGTGGCATACGGCATACTGGTGCAGTGCGCGCTGCTTGGACAAGATGATGTGCTGGCGCAACTTGTCACCGCTTATCAGCGGTTCAATCTCCCCACCAGGCTGGCCCAGTTAGACGTGGATATAGCAAATCGCGCTGAGATCGATAAGGTGATTGCGCATACCCTGCGCCCGGTCGAATCTATTCATGCGCTGCCGGTAACGTTAACGCCAGATACCCTGCGCGCAGCGTTTGAGAAGGTAGAATCGTTTACGGTGTGACTATGGTGCAGGTTGCCTGATGACGGCTTCGCCTTATCAGGCCAACGGCCAAAGCATTATTGTAGGCCGGATAAGCGTCAGCGCATCCGGCAAAAAATTAACAGCACTTCGCGCCGCCTTTGCCCCCATAGCGCGCATCCTGCCGCTCGCGGAAAAACTCTTCGTAGGTCATTGGCGTCTGATCCGGATGCGTGACGCGCATATGCTCAACATAGTTGTCATAATCCGGCACACCGATCATCAAGCGGGCGGTTTGCCCTAAATACTTCCCGGCTTTGGAGAGCGTTTCAAACATAGTGATTCCCTGTCGTACAAACGCCCTCCCCGTACCGGAGAGGGCTTGTTGGTTAAGAGAATATTAGTGCGCGCCTTTCGCCTGCGCCACGATCTCTTCGACATTCTCAGGCATTGGTTCGTACGGCGTTTCTTTCGAAGTCGGTTTGTCCTCTTTCAGCGCTGCCAGCGCAGTTTTAATCGAGAACAGCCCCAGCACCACGACGACCACCATGAAGAAAATAGTGAGGCCCGCGTCCAGACGGTTATTAAACACCAGTTGCGTCAGCTGCGACTGGGTGTACTGCGCCGGAATATTACCGCTGTCGATCATCGCCTGGAACTTGTTGGCGATAGCCAGGAAGCCAATTTTCGCATCCGGGCTAAACGCTTTCTGCCAGCCCGCAGTCAGAGTACAAATCAGCAGCCAGGCCGTTGGCACCAGCGCCACCCATGCGTAGCGCTGACGTTTCATCTTGAACAGCACCACCGCACAGAGCATCAATGCCATACCGGCCAGCATCTGGTTGGCGATACCAAACAGCGGCCACAGGGTGTTGATACCGCCCAGTGGATCCACCACGCCCTGGTGTAAGAAGTAACCCCAGGCCAGTACGCACAGCGCTGTAGCCAGCAGGTTCGCAGGCAGTGAGTCGGTACGTTTCAGGCTCGGTGATACCACGCCTAACAGATCCTGCAGCATAAAGCGTGCGGCGCGTGTACCGGCGTCAACCGCCGTCAGAATAAACAGGGCTTCAAACAGAATGGCGAAGTGATACCAGAACGCCACATCCATCATGCCGCCCAGCGCACCATGCAGAATATACGCCATCCCAACGGCCAGCGTCGGCGCACCGCCTGCGCGGGAAATGATGGATTGTTCGCCGACTTCATTGGCGATTTGATGCAAGGTGTCCGGAGTAATAGCAAAGCCCCAACTGCTGACCACCTGCGCTGCAGAAGCCACGACATCCGCCGTACCCGCCGGAGCCAACACCGCCATCGGGCTGTTCATCGCAAAGTACACGCCCGGATCGATGATGCACGCGGAAACCAGCGCCATAATGGCGACAAAGGATTCCATTAACATTCCGCCATAGCCGATAAAACAGGCCTGCCCTTCGTTCGCCAGCATCTTCGGCGTGGTACCGGAAGAGATCAGCGCGTGGAAGCCAGATACCGCACCACAGGCAATGGTAATAAACAGGAACGGGAACAGGTTACCGGTCCAGACCGGGCCAGTACCGTCAACAAACTTGGTCAGCGCAGGCATGGTCAGCGTCGGACGCATGATCAAAATCCCTACCGCCAGGCCAACAATGGTGCCGATTTTCAGGAAAGTAGAGAGATAATCACGTGGGGCCAGCAACAGCCATACCGGCAGCACGGCAGCGACAAAGCCGTAGCCCACCAGCATCCACGTCAGTTGTACGCCGGTAAAGTCAAAATACGGTGCCCAGGTCGGACTTTCGGCCACCCAACCGCCGGAAATAATGGCAAACACCAGGAATACCAGACCGATGACCGACACTTCGCCAATGCGGCCCGGACGCAGATAACGCAGGTAGATCCCCATAAAGATCGCCAGCGGAATGGTAAACGCGACGGTATAGGTTCCCCACGGGCTGTGGGTCAGCGCTTTCACGACGATCATCGCCAGTACCGCGAGGATAATCACCATGATCATAAAACAGGCTACCAGCGCAATAACGCCCGCCGTTGGGCCCATCTCTTCTTTCACCAGTTCGCCAAGGGAACGACCATCGCGACGGGTAGAAACAAACAGCACCATGAAGTCCTGCACAGCCCCCGCGAGTACCACCCCGGCAAGCAGCCAGATCATACCCGGCAGATAACCCATTTGTGCCGCCAGTACCGGCCCGACTAACGGACCCGCCCCGGCAATCGCCGCAAAATGGTGACCGAACAGCACTTTTTTATCGGTAGGAACATAATCCAGACCGTCGTTATGGCGCACAGCTGGCGTCATACGCGTCGGGTCCAGCGCCAGCACATTTTTCGCAATGTACAGGCCATAGAAACGGTAAGCGATAAGGTAGACACAGACCGACGCCACGACTATCCACAACGCGTTGATCTGTTCACCACGGTTTAATGCGATATAGCCGAGGGCAAATGCTCCCATCACGGAGAGCACTGTCCAGACGAGGTACTTCCCTGATTTATTCATATTGATTATCCGTTGTCCAGGTCAGAGAGATGTTACATTTTGTTTCTATAACATCTTTTCTGAATTTAACAACATGACAACCATACAAACCCGAAGTATCACTGAGTTTTTACATTGCAGTGTTAACTAGATCACTTCATTTACCTGTTAACCCTGCAATTTCATTTTACTTTGTCGGGCGACTTCACCCCATCACCGCAGTACCTAATCGGCAGGTACAACAGCGTCGTCCTTGCTCATCAAAGATGACGATTTCCCAGCTTTGATTCTGCCGTCCAAGATGCAGCGGCTGACAAACGCCGCGCACTTTGCCCTGCGAAACCGCCCGATGGTGCGTGGCGTTCAGTTCTGTACCGACTACACACTGCCCGTCGCGGGTCATCAGATAACCCGCCATTGAACCCAACGTTTCGGCCAGTGCCGCCGACGCGCCGCCGTGCAGCAAACCAAACGGCTGATGCGTGCGGATATCAACCGGCATTTCGGCCTCCAGCACATCATCGCCCAGTCGGGTATAAAGGATGCCTAAGTGCGCGACCATGGTGTTGTGGCTGGTGGCATTTAATTCATCCAGCGTGAGATGGCGTTTCCAGATCATCATCATGCTCCCAGCGTTGAGCCGCCATCCACCACGATATCCTGTAGCGTAATGTGGCTGGCAAGGTCGGAGGCGAGGAATAAAATGGTGTTGGCGATCTCCTGTGGACGGGCGATTTTCCCCAACGGGATGCCAAGCTTAAACTGCTCGCCAAACCCGCGAATACGCTGCTGTTCCGCGTCATCACTGACCCATAACGTGCGCTGCATGTCAGTATCGGTCGAGCCAGGCGAAACCACATTACAGCGCACACCGCTGCCCGCCAGTTCCAGCCCGACGGTGAGCGCCAGGCTTTTTAGCGCAGCTTTTGACGCTCCATAAGCGCTCATGCCGATACGCGGCGTGTGCGCCGCATCCGACGCGACGGTCACGATCGCCCCGCCCTGCTGGCGACGAAACTGCGCCATCGTCTGCTGAAACAGATTGAACGCGCCGCCAACGTTAACGGCAAATGTCTGCTGCCACTCTTCAACGCTCAGCGCGTCAGTGGCCCCCATGCGCAGAATACCGGCGGCATTGACCAACACATCCAGCCGCTCGCACGCTTTAAGGACACGCTGGCACACCTCAGCCACCTGCCCGGCATCGGCCACATCCAGCACTTCGATCGCAAACGGGTAGTTATCCTGAGGAAATTCGCGATCGAAGCCAGTCACCTGCGCGCCGGCTTTCACAAATGCCAGTGCCGTAGTGTAGCCAATGCCTTTACCCGCGCCGGTCACCCAGACGGTTTTCCCGGCAAAATCAAATCCGGCCATCAGTTCACCTCGCGGGAGAGTAGCTTCCACCAGGCGTCTATGGTCGGGTTTTTCGCCAGCATCACGAAATCAATATCGCCATGAACTTTACGCCAGCGTGCCGCCAGCGCCATCATGCGCACGGAATCCAGCCCGTAGTCGATCAGGTTTTCGTCATCCATTGGCTCCTCGGACTCATCCAACAGCGGCAGAATCACGCTGCGCAGCGCCTCTTTACTCACCGGAACCGGCGTCGGCAAAAGTTCCTGGGTCATCACCACCCGACCGGAACGTCCCGCCACGTATTTCAGCGACATCAGGTGTTCATCACGGCTGAAGTCCGCCAGCGCATCGGCGACCATAAACGGCTTGATATCGCGCATGAACGCGTCAGTCGCAGTGGTCATGCAGCCAATATGGGCATACACACCGGTAATAATCAGTTGATTTCGGCCAGTGTCTTTAAGCATCTGCTCCAGCGGAGAGCGATGAAATGCGCTGTAACGCCATTTCACCAGGATGGTATCCGCCTCATCGGGAGCCAGCGCATCAACGATCTTTTGCTGTTCCGGCGAACGCGTCAGGCCTGGTCCCCACATATCATTCAGCAGGGCGCGGTCTTCATCGCTCTGTTCTTTGGGTTGCGCGGTGTAATACACCGGAATGTTGTGCTCTTTGCAGAACTGACGCAGTGCGGCAATGTTAGCCACCACTTGCGCCATCATCGGGCAGTTATCCCCCCAAAAGCCGATAAAATAGTCCTGCATGTCGTGGATCAGTAGCGCGGCGCGTTCAGGTTCAAACGTCCAGTCGACTTTATTGGCTGGAACATCAAGCGCCGTAGGCAGTGCATAAGCCTGCAGTTTAGGAATTGCCATCTCTTTTTCTCCTTCAGGCCAGTGAACGTGACGCCAGCCACTGACGTAATTGTTTTTTATCCACTTTACCGACCGGGGTTAGCGGGAGTGACTCAACGCACTCCACACGGTCAGGTAATTTGAATTCCGCCACGCCCTGGTCACGCAGGAAACGGCGCGCCTGCACCGCGCGCAGCGGCTCTTTCACCACCAGCCATGCGCAGCTTTTCTCGCCCATCAGTTCGTCATCCATACTGACCAGGGCTGCATGGATCACCGATGGGTGGCGTAACAGCAGGTTTTCAATTTCTTCTGCTGCGATCTTCTCGCCACCCCGGTTGATCTGATCCTTCTCACGCCCTTGTACGGTGATATAGCCATCCTGATCGATAGTGATCAGATCGCCGGAGCAGTAAAAACCGTTGGCGTCAAAGGCGCTGGCATTGTGCTCCGGGCTGTTGAAGTAACCCCGGAAGGTGTACGGACCTCGCGTCATCAGGCGGCCCGTTTCGCCCTGCGCCAGGGGATTACCATCAGCATCGGCGACCCAGACTTCATCATCCGGACACATCGGACGGCCCTGGGTATTGATGATGCGCTCAGGGCTGTCGTCCAGACGGGTGTAGTTCACCAGCCCTTCCGCCATGCCAAAAACCTGCTGCAACTGGCAGCCAATCTCCGCCGGAATACGCGCCGCAAGCGAGGCGGAAAGCCGTGCCCCACCGACCTGCAGCAGCGTCAGCGAAGCCAATTGCGCATTGCTCCCCCACTCCGCAATCGCCTGCAGCCACAGGCTCACCGCCGGCGGCACCAGCGCCGTGACGTTAACCTGATGCTGTTCAATCAGCGGGAAGCACAGGGTTGCGCTCGGGTCAGCCGCCAGAACCACGGTGCCGCCAGCCAGGAACACGCCAAGCGAACCAGGCGAACTCATGGCGTAGTTATGCGCCGCCGGGATCGCGCACAGATAGCGCGTTTCCCCGGTGAAGCGGCAGATCTCATTACTGCGACGCACGCTGTAGTAGTAATCGTTATGGGTACGAGGAATAAGCTTCGGCGTCCCGGTGGTACCGCCAGAAAGCTGGAAGTACGCCACTTCATCAGCAGGCGATGGCGTCGCGGTAAAATCAGCCGCAGGCTGGTCTATCGCCATTTGCAGGTTATGTTCGCCTTCATCATTGCGCAGTTGTACCACGCGCACTGAATTGTGTTCAGCCACAAAGGTATTGAGAAAATCTTCCCCGCTAAACAGCGCATGCTGGCGATCGGCGATCAGTAACGCGGGTGCGATCTGTTTAGCATAAGCATTGAGTTCGTTACGTTGATGGCTAAACAGCGCCAGCACCGGAGCGACGCCCAGCTTGAGCAGCGCAAAGAACGTGATATACAGCTCCGCCACATTGCCCAACTGCACCAGCGCGGTTTCGCCAGGTTTGATTCCCTGACGACGCAGGCTGCAGGCGAGATTGTCAGTCGCCTGATTCAACTGGCGATAGCTCAGATGGCGTTCACCATCAATGACCGCCGTATGGTCGCTCTCGGCGTGACGGGTCAGAATGTCGGTCAGCGGCAAATCCTGCCAGTAGCCTTTTTCACGGTAACGGCGGGCAAACTCCTCCGGCCAACGGGTGAAAGGAATACTCATCATGACTCCTTAATGCAGTCCAAAAACATTCAACATGGTGGCAAGCTTGGCTCCCGTTTCACGCCATTCCGCAACCGGAGAAGACGCAGGCACAATACCGGCGCCGGCAAAGAAACGAACCTGATTACGCAGCAGCTTCGCGCAGCGGATCGTCACCACCCATTCGCCATTACCTTCAGCATCACACCAGCCGACAATGCCGCCGAACAAGTCGCGATCGAACGGCTCCAGCTCGGCGATAATGTTGCGCGCAACCTGATGCGGGAAACCGCTCAGCGCAGGCGTCGGATGCAACAGGCACGCCAGCGTCAGCGCGTTTTCCTCTGCGTTGGCTTTTCCTTCAAACGGCGTGCCGAGATGCCAGAGCGTAGGCGTAGTGACCAGTTGCGGAGAGGAAGGCAGTTGCAATTCACTGCTGCGATCGCGCAACACGGCTTTCATCGCCTGCGTCACCAGGTCGTGCTCATGGCGGTCCTTCTCAGACGCCAACAGGCGGATCCCCGCTTCCCTGTCCAGCACATCATCAGGCTGACGGCGCGCCGAACCGGCCAGCGGCAGCGAGCTAAAACGATCGCCTTCTTTGCGCAACAGCAGTTCCGGGCTGGCGCCAAGCAATACGCCACCGTCTTCAATGGGGACATGGAAGTTGTAACTCGCCGGATTTTGCGCCACCAGACGCTCCAGCAGCGCACCGCTGTCAATGTTGGCATCGGTGGTGATATCGATCAGACGTGACAACACCACTTTGTCGACTTCCGGCGTGGCCGTCAGCGCAGCCGCCCGGGCAACCATCTCTTCAAAAAAGTCCTGTTCCGGAATCGATTTACGCTCAACCACGTTTAACGACTGATGCCGATTAAAGTAACGTGATGATTGCTGCTTTGCCGTGCGAGAGAAGCTCTGCCACGATTGGGGAATAAACAGCGATGATGGCTGGCGGGTATCGAAAGGAATTGCCCCGACCATAATGGGGTTAGCGATGCCCTGCGATTTGGCATCAGCAAACAGTACGTGCATTTTGTGTTGGAAAGGGCTGTCTGGCGAATCGCCATCAATTGCCGGTTCCGCATAGCGGGCGAAGCATCCTGACGTCGTAAAACTACGATACGGCGACATAAAGAAAAAACTGTCGGGAGCGAGCGTCGGCATAGTCTGCGTTTTTTCCTCGGCCAGTGACATATCCATATCATCCTCCAAAAATGATAAAGGCTCTAATAATGATTATCATTTATATTTTCGGTCGCTAACCTAAAAGCAAAGCGGCTGTATGTCAACTCTTGCGGCAGCACAATGTGCGACTTTGGCTTGCATCCTCGCTCGCTAACAATGAAAATGAGAAGCATTAACCATACTGATAACAGGAAGCTGATTCGTGAGTCTCCCCTCTTTTCGTCGCACCGTGCTTTTACTGACTGGTTTGTTTATTTCAGGAATTTCTTTAGGTCACGCCGCCGACTGGCCGCGTCAGATCACCGACAGCCGTGGCACGCATACGCTGGAGCATAAGCCGCAACGCATTGTCTCCACCAGCGTCACCCTTACCGGCTCGCTGCTGGCGATTGATGCCCCGGTCATCGCCAGCGGCGCCACCACGCCGAACAACCGCATTGGCGATGCGCAGGGCTTTTTACGTCAATGGAGCGACGTGGCCAGGGAACGCAAACTCAGCCGTCTGTACATCGGCGAACCAAGTGCGGAAGCCGTCGCGGCACAAATGCCGGATCTGATTCTGGTAAGCGCCACCGGCGGCGACTCCGCCCTCGCGCTATACGATCAGTTGTCCACCATTGCGCCCACGCTTATCATCAACTACGACGACAAAAGCTGGCAGACGCTGCTGACGCAACTGGGTGAAATTACCGGTCAGGAGCCGCAGGCAGCCGCGCGAATTGCCGAATTTGATAAGCAACTGCAAGCGGTTAAGCAACGGATCACCCTACCGCCACAGCCGGTCAACGCGCTGGTCTATACCGCTGCGGCGCACAGCGCCAATCTTTGGACGCCTGAGTCGGCACAGGGCAAGCTGATGGAACAGTTAGGCTTCACGCTGGCGCCGCTACCTGCCGGTTTGCACACCAGCCAGAGCCAGGGCAAACGCCACGATATCATCCAGCTTGGCGGTGAAAATCTGGCGGCTGGCCTGAACGGCGAAGCACTGTTCCTGTTTGCTGGCGACAGCAAAGATGCCGACGCCATTTATGCCAATCCGCTTCTGGCGCATCTGCCAGCCGTGCAAAATAAACGTGTTTACGCCCTGGGCACGGAAACCTTCCGTCTCGACTACTACAGCGCGACGCTGCTGTTGCAACGTCTGTCAGCTCTCTTTTAATCGCCAGCGCCGGATGCGGCTAACGCCCTATCCGGCCCGTCAGGTATTCACAGGCATTTGCCGGAATCGACGTAATTCCCCCAGCAACAACAGCAGTAGCAGACCGACAATCACCAGCCCAAATCCACTCACGCTTGCCGAGGCGACCGGCGTCATCATCGCACCCAAACCACCTAACAACGCCGCGCCAATCGCGTCCCCGGTGACGTTCTGCGCCGTCCACAAACCGTTAATTCGCCCGAGCATCGCTTCTGGCGTCTGCGTCTGTAACAGGGTGTACTGCAACAAAGAGCTAACCGCACTTAACCAACCGAACAGCGCCAGGCAGACAACCCCAAGCTCCCAGACCGGCATCAACCCAAACAGACCGATAGCCAGGAATGAAGCCACGGTAGAACCCAGCATGATCAATCCCGGACGAACGCTGTGCGCCAGCTGTCCGCTGGTCAAAGCGCCCACCGCCGCGCCAAGAGGAATGGCCGCATACAACAAACCAATTTGCGCGCTCGACATCTGCCAGTTAATCGCCAGCGCCGGATACAGCACCCGCACGGCGCTCGCCATGGTCAACAGGCCGCCGAGCAGCGCAATGCCGCCAATCAGCGGACTGGCGAGCAAAAAGCGAAATGCTGCCAGCAGCGATTTCAGCGGATGCTCGCGCGGCTGCGGCGGTGGAGGTAACGCGGGAAGGCTCAATAAAGGCAGTAAGGTTATGAACGTGCCTGCCGCCGCCAGCCCGTAGTTCCAGGCCACGCCACCGGTCGCCAGCAGCACTCCACCAAGCATCGGCGAAATGACCGAACCCAAACGCACCGTCAGCATGGTAATCGCCCCGGCCTGCATCAAATTCTCCCTCCCGACCAACGCCGGCGTTGCTGCCAGCAAAGCCGTCACGCCCAGCGAGGCAAAGAAACCGTCCCATAAGCCAAGCAGATAAATCGCCAGTAACGACGGTTCGGGCAGCAGCGCATTCAGACACAAACCAATAAAGCCGACGCCACAGGTTCCACGCGCCAACAGGATCACTTTTTTACGCTCATAGCGGTCGGCCAGTACGCCGCCAACCATCAGGCCAATAAACATTGCGCTACCGGTCAATGTCACCGATAAACCCACTTGCCAGGTCGACTGGGTCATCATCTGGATCTGTACCGGAACCGCCACACCGAGTAGTCCCAAAGAGACAATGGAAATAAAACGAGCGAGGAAGACGGCGCGAAATGCAGGGTGGGTCTTTAACAGGCTGAGATTAAGCAGCCAGGATTGTCGATTCATTACAGAGCCTTACCAGGTACTTTTTCAATATCCATTCGATGGCTGCACATGCTAACATATCCAAATAAGATCGATAACGATAATTACTATCATTATCAGGGAAGTTGATATGTCATGCTCTGTTTCCGCGACACGCGCTTTCGCCGTGCCCGGACTATTGTTATTACTTGTTCTCACTACGGTATTAAGTCTGGTTATTGGCGCAAAATCGCTACCTGCATCCGTGGTGCTGGATGCACTCACCGGCAGTTGCCAAAGCGCGGATTGCACCATCGTGCTGGACGCGCGACTGCCACGTACGCTGGCAGGACTGCTCGCCGGCGGCGCGCTGGGTCTGGCGGGCGCCTTAATGCAAACGCTCACGCGTAACCCGCTCGCCGATCCGGGGATCCTTGGCGTTAATTCTGGCGCCAGCTTCGCCATCGTGCTGGGCGCGTCGCTGTTCGGTTTCTCTTCCCCACAGGAACAATTGCTGATGGCTTTTTCCGGGGCGCTGATCGCCTCGCTGATTGTGGCGTTTACTGGTAGCCAGGGCGGCGGGCAACTCAGTCCGGTACGACTGACGCTGGCGGGCGTTGCGCTGGGTGCAGTGCTCGAGGGGCTATCCACCGGCATCGCCCTACTCAACCCGGACGTCTACGATCAGTTGCGATTCTGGCAGGCCGGTTCGCTGGATATCCGCAGCCTGCAAACGCTGAAGGTGGTGCTGGTGCCGGTATTGATTGCCGCGGCTGCCGCATTGTTTCTCAGCCGCGCCCTGAATAGCCTGAGTCTTGGTAGCGACACTGCTACCGCGCTGGGCAGTAAAGTCGCCCGCACGCAGTTTATTGGCCTGCTGGTGATTACCGTACTGTGCGGCAGCGCGACCGCAATTGTTGGTCCTATCGCCTTTATCGGCCTGATGATGCCGCATATGGCGCGCTGGCTGGTGGGGGCGGATCACCGCTGGTCACTGCCCGTTACCCTTCTTGCGACCCCCTCTCTGCTGTTAATTGCCGATATCATCGGTCGCCTGATTGTCCCCGGCGAGCTACGTGTTTCGGTGGTCAGCGCGTTTATCGGCGCGCCAGTGCTTATCTTTCTGGTTCGCCGTAAATCGCGCGGGGGTGGCGCATGATGCACCTCTCCCGTCGTCTGGTCATCAGCAGCCTGCTGCTGGTTGTAGGTTGTCTCGTCGTTGGGTTGTGGAGCCTGCGTAGCGGCGTCGTTACGCTGGAAACGCAGCAAATTATTGCCGCTCTGTTCGGCGATGCGCCGCGCAGTATCACGCTGGTGGTCACCGAATGGCGTTTGCCGCGCGTGCTCATGGCGTTATTGATTGGCGCGGCGCTCGGCGTGAGCGGTGCAATATTTCAGTCGCTGATGCGCAACCCGCTGGGCAGCCCGGATGTGATGGGTTTCAATACCGGTGCCTGGAGCGGTGTACTGGTGGCAATGGTGCTATTCGGCCAACATCTCACCGCTATCGCGCTGGCGGCTATGCTGGGTGGGATCCTGACTTCACTGGTTGTCTGGGCGCTCGCCTGGCGCAACGGCATCGACACCTTCCGGCTGATTATTATCGGTATCGGCATACGCGCTATGCTGGTGGCGTTCAACACCTGGCTGCTGCTGAAAGCGTCATTAGAAACCGCATTAACGGCCGGACTGTGGAACGCCGGATCGCTCAATGGTCTGACCTGGGCCAAGACCTGGCCTTCTGCCCCGCTGATTATTGTGATGCTGGTGTGCGCCACGCTGCTGGTGCGCCGGATGCGTTTACTGGAAATGGGTGACGACAGCGCCTGTGCGCTAGGCGTCAGCGTTGAGCGTTCGCGTCTGATGATGATGCTGGTCGCCGTGGTACTGACCGCCGCCGCCACCGCGCTGGCAGGTCCAATTTCCTTTATAGCTCTCGTCGCCCCCCATATTGCGCGTCGACTTAGCGGCACATCCCGCTGGGGATTAACCCTGTCAGCGCTATGCGGCGCGCTGCTGCTGCTGATGGCGGATTTATGCGCCCAACAGCTGTTTATGCCTTATCAGCTTCCGGTGGGCGTTGTCACCGTAAGCCTCGGCGGTATTTATCTTATCGTCTTGTTAATTCAGGAGTCCCGCAAAAAATGATCGAATCAGTTGCCCGTTTGCGCGGCGACCAGTTAACGCTGGGTTATGGCAAGTTTACCGTCGCGGAAAATCTCAATGTGTCGATTCCCGACGGTCACTTTACCGCGATTATTGGGCCAAACGGCTGCGGGAAGTCAACGCTACTGCGCACACTGAGTCGTCTGATGACGCCCGCCCACGGCAAGGTTTGGCTCGACGGTGAACATATTCAGCACTACGCCAGCAAAGAGGTCGCACGCAGAATAGGTTTGCTGGCGCAAAACGCCACCACGCCGGGTGATATTACTGTACAGGAGCTGGTTGCTCGCGGGCGTTACCCACATCAGCCGCTGTTTACCCGCTGGCGGCAAGAAGATGAAATCGCAGTAAACACAGCGATGCAGGCCACAGGGATCACCCATCTGGCGGCGCAAAGTGTAGATACGCTTTCCGGCGGACAGCGCCAGCGCGCATGGATTGCAATGGTGCTGGCGCAGGAAACATCGATTATGTTGCTCGATGAACCCACCACCTGGCTGGATATCAGTCATCAGATTGATCTGCTGGAGCTGCTCAGTGAGCTAAACCGGGAGAAGGGTTATACGCTGGCCGCCGTTCTGCACGACCTCAATCAGGCCTGTCGCTACGCAACGCACCTGATTGCGCTGCGTGACGGAAAAATTATTGCCGAGGGGGCGCCGAAGGAGATTGTTACGGCGGAGCTTATCGAAAAAATCTATGGATTACGCTGTATGATTATCGACGATCCGGTTGCCGGCACGCCGTTAGTCGTACCGCTAGGGCGCAACAAATAGCGAGAGTTAACGTATGGCGGCTGCCTGCCGCCATACGACAATTAATCACACCAGTTGCTGATCGATAAATGCCATTTTTTGCTTACGCGACACCATGGCATAGTTCAGCAGAACGCCGCCACAGGCCACCATGCCACCCAGTAACGCAGCCAGAATAACGATCATCGATTTAGCCGGACCATCTTTATGCACTGGCAGTGAAGGTGAAAGCTGATATTTAAACGGCGTAAATTTTACGTCACTCACGTTCATGGCTAACAGCTGATCAACGTGATATTGGCGGTTACGTAATTCTCCGTTAATTTCCGCAACATCTGTTACTGATTTTTCAATTTCTAATTTACGCGAGATACCATCAGCGCCCAGTGAAATAGAGAAATCAGGATCATCTTTCACCGCCTGGCCATTACTGTAGACCGGCTTTTTAATCCCGGCGGCATTCGCAATCTCCAGGGAGTAGTTGAGGCGCTGAATATTTGCTTCCATCTGGTTTTTGAGCCTGACGCGATCCATCGCCAGCCTTTCTTTCTCGAAGCTAGTTTTGATGAACAGTTTATTGCGAATATCTTCCAGCGTTTCTTTCTCAACAATAGAAGAAATATAATGGATATAACCCTGTAGCACAGACTGGGCTTCTTCGGCCTGAGGGGCGGTAAAGCTCAGCGTCCATGAGGTATACAGCGAGGTCTCATTCTTTTTTCCCACATTGCTGTCAACCGCGGTCATTTTTTCACTGAGCCTGACGATTGCGCGGTGCAGGTCCATTTCGTCAATATCAGCGCCTTTCAATTGATCCATCACATAGGGTGAAGATCGCAGATAATTTTCTAACAATGAGGGCGACTGAAATTTTTTGATAAACAGGTTAAACACATCACTGCGGCTGACGTTAATATCCATATCCAGCACGCGCAATTTGGTCAACGTATTCTCGAGATCCTGCCACTGAACCGGTTCTGCCGGCGTCACGATGGCCTGACTGGTCCATTTTTGCGGCAGCAGGAAAGAGACCAGAATACCCGCACAGGCAAAAGCGAAAACGGTAGCCACAATTTTCGTCCTGGCGCGCCATAAGATTTCGACCAGGTTAATTAAATCAATTTCGTTGGCGTTTACCGTAGGCTGAGGATAAGCAGTAAATTCCGAAACGTTGTCTTGCTTAATATTTAATGATGACATGTTGCGTGACCTGAAAACTTTCCCAAAAGAAAAACACTCCCGTGGGAGAAGTCTACCAGCTAGTCAGAATTATCTGAAACTTTCTTTACGCATCTGCCCCTACCAAAAATTATCTTCGGAATTTATTCACTCCCTTCGCCACCCCATCCCACATCAAAGCAACAACTCCACAACATAACCTTGCATTATGGAGTTGTTCGATTGCCGTAATAGCAAAACTGACTTTGTTACGCAGATTGATTAATCAGCGCATTGATTACAGGCCCTATCGTCTCAAACGCGGTGGGAGAAATGATGTCGACATGCGCGCAGTCGTGACGATAAACCTCCAGACTGGATATCCACGGTGACCAGCTACGTTCAGGACTAACGTCCTGCGGTAATGTGCGTTCAGCCACGAACAACGTAGCGTGGCCCGCAAAAGGTACGCTGTGGGCTGTGGTTAACAGGCGAACCGCATCCGCATAATTGCCTTCGATAGCGTTGAATAACGCGTCAGACGCATTCCCTTGCTGTGCGGCCAGGAACGCTTCACGTTCACGCTCGATCTCCGCCAGTACGGCAGGATCCAAGCCATTGGCCTCTTTTTCCTGCCAGTTTTGCGTTTCAGGCGGCCAGGTATCCAGCAGCCCCAGGAAGGCAACATCCTCCCCCCGGGCGTGTAAACGCGCGGCAATCCCCTGCGCCAGCGTCCCCCCCAGCGAGTAACCTAATAAATAGTATGGCCCGTGAGGCTGCTGGTTAAGCAGCGTTGCCAGATGATGGTCACATACCGCATCGAGGTTTTCCGCCTTTTGCATGGGTCCATCCGGTCGCGGCGACTGAATGCCTGTAATCGACCACTGCGGGCTGAGGTAACGCGACAGCACGCTAAACTGCCAGGCAAAACCCGACGCGGGATGGAAGCAAAACAGCGTTGGGCCGTGACTTTCACGCAGCGGCAGCAGCGTCTCAAACCCCAGATGCTGCGACTGTTCATCATCATCACTCTCCAGCAATGCGCTGAGTTGTTTAACGGTAGAAGCCACCATAATCTGACCTGGCGTCACCTGTCGTTCAAACATACGACTCAATTGCGCCGCCAGCTTCATCGCCAGCAGAGAATGTCCGCCCAGCGCGAAGAAATCTGCCTCCACATCATTGACCTCACAATCCAGCAAGGCCGCAAAAGAGTGCGCAATGGTGGTTTCGATCCCAGGGCGCGGCGCACGTCCTGTTGTACGTGACGTTAGCTGAGGCATCGGTAATGCTTTACGATCCAATTTACCGTTCGCGCTGAGTGGCAGCTCCGCCAGTTGCAGCAATACCGTCGGCACCATATGCGCTGGCAGTTTTTCGCGCAGACTCTCCCGCAATGCAGAGGTGTCCAGCGGTAAACCCGATTGCGACACCAGATACCCCACCAGTTGACGCGCATCGCCGCCGGTCGCCGCAGCCTGATTAAATATGCAGGCATGGGCAACAGCATGCTCGACATCGGGCAGTTGCTGCATCACCCGATCAATTTCCCCCAGTTCAATACGCTGTCCGCGAATTTTAAGCTGGTCATCGCTGCGCCCCAGGTATTCCACCGCACCATTTTCCAACCAGCGGGCCACATCCCCGGTACGGTACATGCGTTCACCGGCATTAAACGGATCGGCGATAAAGCGGCTTGCTGTCAGATCCGCTCGTCCCAGATAGCCCTGCGCCAGTTGGATCCCCGTCAGGTATAGATCACCCGCTACGCCGAAGGGCACCGGACGCATCATGGCATCGAGGATCCGCAAACCGGTGTTCCATACCGGATAACCAATCGGTACGCTGTTGCCGGTAACGGCGGCGAGCGCTTCCCCCCAGGCCGGATACCAGCTCACATCAACCGCCGCTTCAGTTGGTCCGTACAAATTGTGCAACGGCGCATGGGTCAACTGTTCCCACTCACGACATAAATCTGCAGGCAAGGCTTCGCCGCTGCAGAATACCTGCTTCAGCGAAGCACAACTTTTCTGCGCAGTTTCCGGCGTCAATGACGCAATAAAAGCAGCCAGCATGGAAGGAACAAAGTGAGTGGTCGTCACCCCGTATTGGGCGAAGAATTGCTGCATCGCCAGCGGATCGCGGTGCGCCTCGGGCTCCGCCATCACCAATTTTGCGCCGGCAATAAACGGCCAGAAAAATTCCCACACCGAGACATCAAAACTGCATGGCGTTTTTTGCGCCACCACATCCTCTGCCGTCAGCGGATAGTGATTTTGCATCCACAACAGGCGGTTGACGATCGCCGTTTGCCCGACCATCACCCCTTTGGGTCTGCCGGTAGAACCGGAAGTAAAAATGATATAGGCCGTATGATGCGGTTGAGAGAGGGCCAACGGCGCGGTATCTCCCACTGACAGCGGCGCGTTGTAGCACAGACTTTCCAGTCCCGGGATATCGCCAAAGCGCGCCAGTTGATCATCGGTGGCGATCACTAATTTTGGCTTTGCGTCTTCGAGCATCATCCGCAGGCGATCGTCCGGGTATCCGGTATCCAATGGCAGCCAGGCGGCTCCGGCTTCAACAATACCGTGCAGCGCCAGCGTCAGGAATACTGAACGCGGTAATGCCACGGCAACGCTGTCACCTGGCTGTACGCCCCGCGCGCGCAGTAGGTGCGCCAGCGCCACAACCTGCTGGCGCATTTCACGATAACTAAACTGATAACGAGCATCGGCCAGCGCCGGGGCATCCGGCGTTTTATCGGCCTGCTGTGCCACTAGCGCGCTCAGCGTCGTGGCCGGGATCTCCACGGTCGTGTCGTTAATCTTCGCCAGTTGCTCATATTCCGCTGGCAACAGCATCCCGGCCTCACCACAGCATAGCGCCGGATTGTCGGCAAACTGTTCGATAAGCGCGGTTAAACGCGATGCGTGTTGCGCCAGCGTCGCGGCATCATAACGCTGTTTATTGGCGAGGATTTCAATACTCAGCCCACCGTTTTCATCCGGGAATAGCGCCAGCTCAAGATCGTTGACCGGGCCTGTCGCCAGGGTATGGGTCTGCGCCTGAACGCCGGGAATATTTAGCTGATAATCGAATATTTTCACGTTCAGCACCGGGCCAAACAGCGGCTCGGTACCGGCTGCACGCCCGCTGTCGCGCACAATTTGTTCAGCGTCATAACGCTGATGTCGGCGCATTTTCTTCAACTGCCCTGCCAACCGCTGTGCCAGCGCAGGCAAGCTTTCTGCCGCATCCAGCCTCACGCCAAAGGGCAAAACGTTTAAAACCGGTCCGGTGGACGTGAGTGCCGCCGATCCCATACGCCGCATAAAGATAAATCCGGCGGCATAATCCATTCGGCTGCATAAACGTCCCAGCCACAACGCTACCAGCGCGAGAGCCAGATCCGCACGCTGCACATCAGGCATACGTGCTGCAAGCTGGCGGAACGCGCCTTCAGGCGCGGTGAGCTTCAGACGAATAATATCGGCACTGGCCGAGCGCCCCGGTAACGGTTTGTTCGACAACGACGCCGGGGGCGGTAACTGTTTACGCTGCTCGGTCCAGAAAGTAGCATCACGTTGCCAGGCATCGCTTTGACGATACTGTTGATACTCTTCCACGACCTCGGCAAACGGCGTAAAAGGAGAATCCGGCGTGGGTTCGCCACTCTGCCATGCGCAGTAAATGGCGGCTATCTGGCGGGTAATGGCCGGAAAGCTGAAGCCATCAACCAGCAGATGATGGTAACGCTGATACCAGTACCAGCGGTTATCACCAACCTGAATGAGCTGATGGAAAACCAACGGTTTATGGCCATCAGCGCGTAAGTCCTGTTGCAGATCGGTCTGCATCAGTGCGCGGGCTGCTTTATGTGGGTGAGATTTTTCGCGCAGGTCGAAAATTTCAGGTTCCGCGAAGGTGAGCGCAGGATCAACCCATTGCCAGACCTCGCCGTTATCTTCGCTAAACCGCATCCGCAGAGTATCAGCCTGCTCCAGACCGGCAACGATTGCCTTTGCCAGCAACGGCGCGTTCAGTTCGCCGGTTAATTCTACGTAGTGCGCCACGCTCCACGCCGAGGGCAAGGTGGAGAGTTTTTCCGCCATCCAGATCCCCGGCTGAGCCGCGACTAACGGTAAACGCTGAGTCATTGAGCCTCCTGCACATCAATGTAGTTTGCTGGCGTCAGCGTGGTCCAGTTTGCATCCAGCCATTGCTGGCAGGCTTCCTGCGATTGCGGTTCGCACGCGACTTGCCAGCCAGCAGGAAGTGAGCACTGCTGCGGCCAGAGGCTAAACTGACGCTGTGGGTTTTGCAGAATGTAAAACTGGCCCTGCGGATTATCGAAGGGGTTACTGAACTCCATACTCAACTCCTGTCGTGGAACATCGTCCGGTTAAATCGTCTCGGAAAGCGGCTGCCAGAGCGTCATTAGCCCTTGCATCAGGCCACCGCGCCAACAAAGCGCATCGTGTCCGCCATCAACCTGACGCCAGAAAATAGATTGTGGTGCAGAGGGTAATTGGGCATATAGCGCCTGATTGGCACGAAAAATTATCGGCTCGCGGATCCCGGCCTCCAGAACGATACGCAGTCCCTGAACGCTGACCTTGCCGCTCTTCAGTTGTTCAACAATCGCCCCATCCTGATGACTGCCGCGATGCGGCCACCAGAAAGAACCGGACTGGCTGAGCACACAGCCAAAGCGCGCGGGCCAGTTCAGCCCGGCATACAGCGCAGACAACCCGCCAAAACTTTGTCCGGCGACCACCGTGCGCTGCGGATCGTTACTGAACGCAGTGGTCGCCTTCACCAGCGACAAAAGCTCCTGCTGTACCGCCAACCAAAAATCGGCGTTACACGGCAGTTCGCGGCTACGATGAGATGTGTCGATAGCGTCAATCAGGAGATATACGGCGGGAGGGAGATCTCCGCGGTGCGTGAGCGAAGCCAGCGCAGGCCACACCGGCATACTTTGCGCCCAAAACTGACCGTCCAGCAGGATAGCCAGCGGACGTGCTTCTGGTTGGTCGTCACCGGTGGTAAATACCCATACGCGACGCGTATTGCAAAGCCTGGCGCTGTGCCATTGCAGGCAAACTGCGGGGCAATCGGGAGCCGCGGGCTGATCCCAGCCGGGCTGTACGGGAGCGTCTGGCATTTCGAGCGCTGACACCGCATGGCCACGACCTCCCCGCCAGCTCTGCGGATTGAGAGGATCGGCAATCGCCTGCGGTAACAATTGTCGCCAGCCTTCACGCAGCACGTTTCGGTCAGGCGTTTCGTCCGCCGCCAGCGCGGCAAAAATGTCATCCCGAGCGGTGGGAATGAAGCAGTAGCTACCGCGCCAGTTGGCGCTGAGGGAAACACTCCAGCACCAAACATTTGTACCGTTAATGCGTTGCATCGACTGAGGGGGGACATTTTGATGATGGTCGGTGACGCCGGTGATATAGACCCACACACGACGAATGGCTGACTCTTTTTCCGTTCCCTGCGGGTCACGCCACCAGAAGGTTACCCGATAATTTCCGTTCTCTTCACGCTCCCACTCCGGGCCTTTTTTCGACTGCCACCACGCTTCGCTTCCCGTCTTTAACGTCGTCACCGCCATAACCCCATGTTTACTGTGAATTTTTATGATCTAGCGTGAAATATATTGATAATATTATTGATAACTATTTGCATTTGCAATAGCGTATTGTCGCGCTGTGGGAAGCGCGCACAGTTTTTCACCACTTATAAACCGACCTGGAGCTGCGTACTTTTTCTGGAACGGAGGGTTTACGCGGATGCGGGCGACATCAGACCAAATGCCGCACCACGGCACATGGGTACTCGTGGCTAAAAGAACAGCAGGACATACAATGAACAACAAGATTCATTCACTGGCCTTATTGGTCAATTTAGGGATTTACGGGGTAGCACTGCCAGCAATGGCAGAAGATCAAACTGATAACGCCGCTGTCTCTCATGAAGACACCATCGTCGTTACCGCCGCGCAGCAAAACCTGCAGGCGCCGGGTGTTTCAACCATCACCGCGGATGAAATCCGTAAAAATCCTCCCGCGCGCGATGTTGCGGAAATCATCCGTACCATGCCTGGCGTTAACCTGACCGGCAACTCAACCAGCGGCCAGCGCGGTAACAACCGTCAGATTGATATTCGTGGTATGGGTCCAGAAAACACCCTGATTCTGATCGACGGTAAGCCGGTGACCAGCCGTAACTCCGTGCGTCAAGGCTGGCGCGGCGAGCGTGATACCCGTGGCGATACCGCCTGGGTGCCACCGGAAATGATCGAGCGTATTGAAGTGCTGCGTGGTCCTGCCGCAGCACGTTACGGCAACGGAGCTGCGGGCGGCGTGGTGAATATCATCACCAAAAAAGGCAGCAATGAATGGCACGGTTCGTGGGATACCTATTTCAATGCCCCGGAACACAAAGACGAAGGCTCGACCAAACGTACCAACTTTAGCCTGAACGGCCCAATGGGCGGGGATTTCAGCTTCCGTCTGTACGGTAATCTGGATAAAACGCAGGCCGATGCCTGGGATATCAACCAGGGTCATCAGTCAGAACGTACCGGCACCTACGCCAATACCTTACCGGCCGGTCGTGAAGGCGTTATCAATAAAGACATTAACGGCGTAGTTCGCTGGGATTTCGCCCCGCTCCAGTCGCTGGAACTGGAAGCGGGTTATAGCCGCCAGGGCAACCTGTACGCAGGCGATACCCAAAACACCAACACCAACCAACTGGTGAAAGATAACTACGGGAAAGAGACCAACCGCCTTTATCGTCAGAACTACTCTCTGACCTGGAACGGCGGCTGGGATAATGGCGTTACCACCAGCAACTGGGTGCAATATGAACATACGCGTAACTCCCGTACGCCGGAAGGTCTGGCGGGAGGAACCGAGGGGATCTTTGACCCGAATGCGTCACAAAAATATGTCGATGCCGACCTGAATGACGTCATGCTGCACAGTGAAATCAGCATTCCACTGGACCTGCTGGTCAACCAAAACCTGACGCTCGGTACCGAGTGGAACCAGCAGCGCATGAAGGATATGCTCTCCAATTCGCAGACCTTTATGGGCGGTGATATCCCAGGTTACAGCAGCACCAACCGCAGCCCGTACTCCGATGCGGAAATTTTCTCTCTGTTTGCTGAAAACAACATGGAACTGACCGACAGCACCATGCTGACGCCGGGTCTGCGTTTCGATCACCACAGCATCGTCGGCGATAACTGGAGCCCATCTCTGAACCTGTCACAAGGTCTGGGCGATGACTTCACCCTGAAGATGGGGATTGCGCGCGCCTATAAAGCGCCAAGCCTGTATCAGCTCAACCCGAATTATATTCTGTACAGTAAAGGCCAGGGTTGCTACGCCACCGGTTCTGCCACCGGTATTGGCTGCTATATGATGGGTAACGATGACCTGAAAGCTGAAACCAGCATCAACAAAGAGATTGGTCTGGAGTTTAAGCGTGACGGCTGGCTGGCCGGGGTAACCTGGTTCCGCAACGATTACCGCAACAAGATTGAAGCGGGGACGGTACCGTTCGACAGAACGTCCATCACCAGCAAAGGGAAGACGACTTACACCGATATCTATCAGTGGGAAAACATTCCTAAAGCGGTGGTTGAGGGTCTGGAAGGTACGCTGAACGTGCCGGTTAGCGAAACCGTTACCTGGACCAACAACATCACTTACATGCTGCAAAGTAAGAATAAAGAGACCGGCGAACGCCTGTCGATTATTCCTGAGTACACGCTGAACTCGACCCTGAGCTGGCAGGCACGCGAAGATTTGTCGCTGCAATCCACCTTCACCTGGTACGGTAAACAGCAGCCGAAGAAATATGATTACCAGGGCAAACCGGTAACCGGCAGTTCGGCGAGTGAAGTCAGCCCGTACAGCATCGTCGGCCTGAGCGCGACCTGGGATGTGACGAAAAACGTCAGCCTGACCGGCGGCGTGGATAACGTCTTTGACAAGCGTTTGTGGCGTGAAGGTAATGCCCAGACCACGGGCGATATTGTGACCGGAAACTATATGGCGGGCGCGGGCGCGAACACCTATAACGAACCGGGCCGGACGTGGTTCATGAGCGTGAACACGCACTTCTGATAACGTTTCCCCCTCTCCTCCCTGCGGGGAGAGGGAAAGCATAACTACCATGCTCACCACGCACACACCGCTCGTCTTTGCCGACCATAGGCTGCATATTGTCGAGTTTGATCCCGCCAGCTTCCATGAGCAGGAGCTGCTCTGGCTCCCCCACCACGCTCAGCTTCAATCCAGTGGACGTAAGCGTAAAGCTGAGCACTTAGCAGGACGTATTGCCGCAGTACATGCATTACGTGAATACGGTATCAAAACTGTGCCCGGCATCGGCAGGCAACGCCAACCATTGTGGCCGCAAAATCTGTTTGGCAGCATCAGCCACAGTGCATCGACAGCACTGGCGGTGGTATCAAGACAGCCGGTGGGTATTGACATAGAAGCCATTTTTACGCCGCAAACCGCCGTTGAGCTGGCTGACGGCATTATCGATAACCACGAACGACAGATTATGCATCACGCCAGCCTGCCCTTTCCGCTCGCCTTAACCCTGGCATTCAGCGCAAAGGAGAGCCTGTATAAAACGTTTTCGGAACACACTACGGCGTTACCGGGGTTCGCCAGCGCTAAAGTTACCGCCCTCACCCCAACCCAGGTAACCTTGCAAATTCAGCCCTTATTTTCGCCAGGCCTCGCCGGGCAGGAAATTAACGTTCGCTGGTTTCAGCGCGATGAAAACGTCATTACCTTTTGCACGAGCAGTACGCCATGCTCGCGCTCCTTTTCTGTCTGAATCGTCAACGGGAAACGAGCTATACCTGCTGGCACTCTGCCATCGACCTGCGTTGCCGCCCATGTTCATCAAAGTTGTCGGCAGCCAGCCAACGCTGCAATGCGGCATCGCGCTGCGGCCATTCGCTGTCAATCATTGATAACCAGTCGCTGTCGCGGTTGCGCCCCTTACGCACGATCTTCTGGCGAAAACGCCCTTCGAAGATAAACCCCAGACGCTCTGCCGCCCGTCGCGACGCCGTGTTCAACGAATCGCATTTCCACTCCACACGCCGATAGCCTGACGCAAACGCCTGACGCAGCAGCAGCCAGACGCTTTCGGTGCCAAGTACCGTATTTTTCATGCGCGGCGACCAGGTCACATGACCAATTTCGACCGAGCCATGCTCCCGTTCGATCGCCATAAAGCACACCAGGCCAACAGCACGCCCGGAACGCTGTTCAATTACCGCATAGGGAACCAGGGAGGCGTCAGTGGATTTTGCCGCGATCCAGCAAGCCGCGGCTTCAACGCTCGTTGGTCGGGAGCTTGCAAGCCAGGTCCAGTCGCGATCGTCGGGTGCCTGCGCATAGGCATCAAACAGGTCGGCGGCATGGCTGTCGGCATCCAGAGGAACCAAACGGCAATACTGTCCAACAAGCTCTTCCCGTGGCAGCACGGCGGCCCCCTTCCAGTCCGGCACAACATCGCCGACAGTCTGACCATAAAGATTTATTTCCGGCACGGATTCAACCCCTGTTGCGAAGCAAAAAATAGTTATAGCACCTGCCATTTCACCTTCAAAGCGTCACCCGGTGATTTCTTACGCAAAACAGAAAACCAGCAGTCCTTCTATACTTAATTAAAATCAACGCTGAAGAGAACCCTATGTCACTACCCGATTTTCATGTTTCCGACCCTTTTACGCTAGGCATTGAACTGGAAATGCAGGTGGTTAATCCCCCAGGTTACGACCTGAGCCAGGATTCTTCCCGGCTGATTGACGCCATTAAGCCACAGCTTACCGCCGGGGAAGTGAAGCACGATATCACCGAAAGTATGCTGGAGATGGCAACCGGGGTTTGTCGCAATATCGACCAGGCTGATGCTGAATTGTCGGCCATGCAGCAGATAATCATGCGGGTTGCGGCAGAGCATCACCTCGCCATCTGCGGCGGTGGTACGCACCCATTTCAAAAATGGCAACGTCAGGAAGTCTGCGATGACGAACGCTATCGACGTAACCTGGAAAATTTTGGTTATCTTATTCAGCAGGCGACCGTTTTCGGTCAGCACGTCCATGTTGGCTGCGCCAACGGTGATGATGCAATTTATCTCCTGCACGGGCTGTCGCGATTTGTTCCTCATTTTATCGCGCTCTCTGCCGCCTCGCCTTACATGCAGACATCCGACACGCAATTTGCCTGCGCGCGCCTGAATATATTCTCCGGCTTTCCCGATAACGGTCCGATGCCATGGGTGAATAACTGGCAGGAATTTACGGGACTATTTCGTCGCCTGGCTTACACCAGCATGATTGATAGCATTAAAGATTTGCACTGGGATATCCGCCCCAGCCCGCACTTCGGTACGGTTGAGGTTCGGGTAATGGACACTCCGCTAACCCTTAAACACGCGGTCAATATGGCGGGACTGATTCAGTCCACCGCCCACTGGCTACTCACCAAACGTCCATTCAAACACCAGGAGCGTGATTATTTACTGTATAAATTCAACCGTTTTCAGGCCTGTCGCTTTGGTATGGCGGGAATCGTCACCGACGTGAATACGGGCGATGGGCATCGCCTGGCGGATGACACGCTACGACTGCTGGAGAATGTCGCCGCCTCTGCGGAGAAAGTGGGGGCGACCAGCGCGATTGAAGCCTTACGCCTGCAGGTTAAACATGGTCATGATGAAGCACAGAATATGCGTGATTTCGTGGCGGAAGGCGGATCGTTGAGTGGTCTGGTGAAAAAACACTGTGAGATTTGGGCAGGGCTTTAGGCGTGGGGTTTGCGTTGCCCGCTGAGATCCCGGACAATGGTATTTTAACTCAAGTTTAACAATACCATGAAACACCCGCTTGAATCGCTGATGACCGCCGCTGGGATCCTGCTGCTGGCTTTTCTGTCCTGCCTGCTCTTACCTGCCCCTTCACTTGGCCTGGTGCTGGCGCAAAAACTCGTCGCCACCTTTCATCTGATGGATCTCAACCAGTTTTACACGTTGCTGTTTTGCCTGTGGTTTTTACTACTGGGGGTGATTGAGTATTTTGTGCTGCGCTACATTTGGCGGCGCTGGTTCTCGCTGGCGGATTAAGCCCGCAAGAACCCGGTGCCGTTAATGCGTTCGACTATGATTTTCTTTGCGATAAGCGCCCGGCGGTTGACTAAACGTACGGGTGAAAATACGCGTAAAAGTCTGCTGTGAATCGAATCCGTACTTCAAACAGATGTCGTACACTTTCTGATCGGTATCGCGCAGATCGCGCGCCGCCAGCAGCAGTTTACGCTCACGGATGTAACGCCCCAGGCTCTCGCCTTTGTACTGCATAAAAAGACGCTGTAGGTGCCATTTTGAATAACCCGCATGGCGGGCAATATCATCAATGCGCAATGGTTGATTCAAATTATCATCAATCCATTCAACAATCGTATCAATTACCTGAGCAGAAATCGTCATTATGCTCTCCCCTGTGTTCATTGATTCGCCTGCTGCCACCAGGCCGTAAACGTTTGGTCCGGTTCGGACAGTATGACCGGTTCACCCAGCATCGGCGTCAGCAGTCGGTAATCTTGTTGGCGGCTGGCAAGCGCCAGTCGTTTGTACGGATCATCCCAGGTATGTTTCGCCAGAACAAAACGACCTGCGTGACCGGGCAAAACGGCTTTCGCATGCAGATCCGCCGCGGCCTGAGCCGTCTCTTCCGGCATCATGTGAATAAACTTCCAGTCCTGGTCATACTGACCGTTCTCCATAATCGCCAAATCAACCGAGCCAAACTGCTCGCCAATGGCTTTAAAATGCGGCCCGTAGCCGGAATCCCCGCTGTAATAAACGTTCTGCCCCGGCATTTCAAACATAAAGCTGGCCCACAGCGTCTGATTACGCTTAATGCCTCGCCCCGAAAAATGGCGGGCTGGCAGAACATGAACAATCAGTGAATCCGTCACTCTGACGGACTGATTCCAGTCACGTTCGTCGATTATCTCGCTGCGCATTCCCCAATAACGCAGATGCGACCCCACACCCAGCGGCGTAATCACCCGTTTAATCTTCGGCATTAACGCCTTGATGGTGGCGAGATCCAGATGGTCATAATGATCGTGCGAGATGATGAGCAGATCGATCTCCGGCATCGTCTGCGCGGTCCACGGATAATCCCCGGCAAAGGCTTTGTTCAGAAATGAAAACGGCGCGGCATAGTTGCTGAACACCGGATCAATCAGGATGCGTTGACCCGCCAGTTGCAAATACCATGAGGAGTGGCCCAGCCAGACCAGAGTATCCTGCTGCGGCGGTAACCCGGCGAGATCGCTCGCCACCAGGGGTAACGGCTGCGCTGGCCGCGCATTTTCACGCTTAGCGACCAGAAACTCCCACCAGGCCGCCAGCATACCTTTGTTACCGGTATAGCCCGGTGTTGGCACCTGGTTATGAAACTGTCCATCACGATAGTGTGGCGACTGTTCAACCTGACTCAGTTGTGCCCCTTGCGGCGCCTGGCCAAATCCGGCATTGAGTACAAACGGTAAACTTGTAGCAGCGGCAATAAGCATAATAACAACCACACAAACTGTGAGACGCTTCATATCCTGACCTTAAACGCGCCTCCTTTCCGCTGGTTTGCGCGACTGACTCTTGATCATGAGTGAGTAAGCACTCATTATAGAAATCGAAAGTTCGCCGTCAAGATGATTTTCAATCTTTGACATTCTCCGTTGCGGTGCTGCAAAGGCCGTGATTCAATCATGTTTTTTACAGACTTAAGGGTAAAGTGTAGTGGCTCGTCCGAAGAGTGAAGACAAAAAACTGGCATTACTGGAAGCTGCAACCACAGCATTTGCACAATCAGGTATTGCGGCCTCAACCGCCGTAATCGCGCGCAATGCAGGGGTTGCGGAGGGAACGTTGTTTCGCTATTTCGCGACCAAAGATGATCTGATCAACGAGCTTTACCTCTTTTTAAAACACGATCTCTGCCAGTCGATGATGGCCAATCTGGACCGTTCAGTGACCGATGCCAAAACCATGACTCACTACATCTGGAACAGCTACATTAGCTGGGGTCTGAATCATACCTGCGGACATCGCACCATTCGTCAGTTGGCCGTCAGCGAGAAAATCAGCAAAGAAACTGAACAGCAGGCTGACGATATGTTTCCGGAACTGCGCGATCTTTGTCATCGCTCCGTGCGCCCTGAATTTATGTCGGACGAGTATCGCGCCTTCGGCGACGGACTTTTTTTGACACTTGCAGAAACAACCATGGAATTCGCTGCCCGCAACCCTGCCCGCGCGACTGAATACATTTCGTTGGGGTTTGAAGCCATGTGGCGCGCCCTGACCCGCGAGGAAAAATAATGGATGGAAAGACACTGCATGTCTGCGCCAAGCGCCTTGCGCTTGAACTGCCTTTTACTGAGCACTGCTGGCCTTTTGGCCCGGAATACGACGTGTTCAAGGTCGGCGGCAAGATTTTCATGCTGGTCTTTGAACATCACGGACGCCCGCTGGTTAACCTGAAATCCGATCCGCAAAAATCACTGTTAAATCAGCAGTTCTACCCCAGCATTGAACCCGGTTATCACATGAATAAAAAGCACTGGATCTCAGTCTATCCAGGCGACGACATTACCGAGTCATTGCTGACGGACCTGGTGAGCGACTCATGGCACCGGGTGGTGGATGGTTTGCCTAAGCGCGATCAGCAACGCCTGCGGCCAGGCTGATTTATCGTTAGCGTCGATAAGTGTTTTTGCATTTTTCGCTCTTATCATTTTCTCGCTAACCCTGTACCCTGCTGAAACTAAACGCACCCGCAGGGTAGGAAAACCACCAGGAGTAGTTATGGATATTGTTTCTGTCGCCTTAAAACGTTACTCCACTAAGGCATTCGATCCGAATAAAAAACTGACCGCTGAGCAGGCCGAAAAATTAAAAACGCTGCTGCAGTTTAGCCCGTCCAGCACCAACTCTCAGCCGTGGCACTTTATCGTTGCCAGCACTGACGAAGGTAAAGCGCGCGTGGCGAAATCCGCAGCCGGCGGCTTTGTATTCAACGAGCGTAAAATGCTGGATGCATCCCACGTTGTGGTGTTCTGCGCCAAAACGGCGATGGACGATGCATGGCTGGAGCGCGTCGTCGATCAAGAAGAGCGCGATGGCCGTTTCGCTACCCCGGAAGCCAAAGCCGCTAACCACAAAGGCCGTACTTTCTTTGCCGACCTGCACCGCAAAGATCTCAAAGATGACAACCACTGGATGGCGAAACAGGTGTACCTGAACGTCGGTAACTTCCTGCTGGGCGTTGCGGCGATGGGGCTGGACGCGGTGCCAATCGAAGGCTTTGATGCTGCCGTTCTCGACGCAGAGTTTGGCCTGAAAGAAAAAGGTTTCACCAGCGTGGTCGTGGTCCCGGTAGGTCATCACAGCGTAGAGGATTTCAACGCCGCGCTGCCGAAATCTCGTCTGCCGTTGGAAACAACGCTGACGGAAGTCTGATTTTTGCCGTTATGCCCGATGCGTGTCGCCGTCATCGGGCGTATCACTACTGATTCAGCCACGCCAGAGCCTGCTCCCCCGCTTCATCCATCGGTAAATAAACCAGCAGCCGCGAACCGTTACGCGGGGCGGAATACCAGTACATTTGCTGCAAGCTAAAACGCCCTAACTGCGGATGAACAAAGTTTTTGACCTGATTTTCCACACCGCGAACGTCATAACGCTGATGCCATAATGCTTCAAACTCAGACGATGCGGCAAAAAAGCGCGCCAGTTTATTTTCCCAAACAGGATCGCTGCGATGTTCCGCCATTGCGGCACGGAAATAAGAAACAAACGTCGGTAATACATCGCAGTTTTCTATCCGGCTACGCCAGGTTTCATTCGTGAGATAGAGGTAAATACAGTTGCGGTCTTCGCTCGGGAGCGTGGAGAAATCAACGCCCATCAACCGGCAAAAACTGTCGTTCCAGGCCACGATGTCAAAACTGGGTTTCTGAATACTGGCGGGCTGCGGCATCAGGCTGTCGAGCATCTTTCGGGTGCCTGGCGCAATCCCTTCACACACCATCACCGGCGTGGATTCCGGTGGCGTCAATCCGGCCAGTACAAACAGGTGGCGGGTTTCCAGCGGACTGCATTGCAGCGCGCTCGCTACATTCAGCAAGACCGCTTGCGACGGATTGACCTCTCGCCCCTGCTCCAGCCAGGTGTACCAGGTGACGCCAACGTTAGCCAACATCGCGACTTCTTCGCGGCGCAGACCGGGCGTTCTTCGCCGCCCAATGCGCGGCAGACCCAGACGCTGCGGATCGAGGCTTTCCCGTCGCGCACGTAAAAACGCGCCAAGCTGCTTGCGGCTGTCATCAGGGAGAATAACCGCGGATTCCTGTTGCGCTATTACCGACATGGACTCTCCAGCATAGTAGTACCAATACCAGTATAACCAGGAACTGGTACCCGTTTAATTTTTCAGTGATGCTACGTCCATCTGCAAAATGATGCAATGGAGTTACTATGAGTACATCAACTGTTTCACCCGGCCGCATAGGGTTGCTCCTGTTATTGACAGGCCAAATGCTCCCGCTCATTGATACATCAATTACCAATGTCGCTCTGGATTCCATTACCCAGTCGCTTCAGGCCACCACCACACAGCTGGAGCTGATTGTCGCTTTGTACGGGATGACTTTCGCCGTTTGTCTGGCGCTGGGCAGCAAACTCGGTGATAACTATGGTCGCCGCCGCCTGTTTATGACAGGCGTCGTGCTGTTTGGCATCGCCTCTCTTTTATGCGGGATGGCGAATTCCATTCATATGTTACTGGCTGCCCGCGTTCTACAAGGTGCGGGCGCGGCGCTAATCGTGCCGCAGATCCTTGCCACCCTGCACGTCACGCTGAAAGGTCCTGCACATGCGCGGGCCATCAGTTTGTATGGAGGAATTGGCGGCATCGCGTTTATTGTCGGCCAGATGGGCGGAGGCTGGCTGGTTTCGGCAGATATTGCAGGGCTGGGCTGGCGCAACGCCTTTTTTATTAATGTCCCGATCTGTCTGTTAGTTCTGATGTTCAGCCAACGCTATGTCCCGGAAACCACGCGAGAAACCCGAACCCGCATCGACTGGCTGGGCACCAGCAGTCTGGCTGCGATTCTCTGCTGCTTGTTGTTTCCCATGGCATTAGGCCCGGAAACCGGCTGGCCGTGGCAGACTCAGCTTGCTCTGGTCGCCATCCTGCCTTTGGGATGGTGGATGCGCAGCAATGCGTTACGACAAGAACAGACCGGGCAACATCCTCTCTTACCGCCACGCCTGTTAAAACTCAGCAGCATCCGGTTCGGCGTGCTGATCGCATTACTGTTTTTTAGCGCCTGGTCAGGATTTATGTTCTGTATGGCGCTGACGCTACAGGCCGGTCTGGGGATGGCGCCCTGGGAATCCGGCAATAGCTTTATTGCGCTTGGCGCAGCCTATTTTATCTCCGCCTGTTACGCACCGCGACTCATTGCCCGCTATAGCACGGGACGTATTCTGCTCACCGGGTTGATTATTCAGATCGCTGGCTTGATGGGCTTAATGATGACCTTCTGGTATTCAGGTATGCATACCTCGGCCATTTCGCTCGTTCCGGCGACAGCGTTTATCGGCTATGGTCAGGCGCTGATTGTGAACAGTTTTTATCGCATCGGTATGCGCGATATCGCCACGCACGATGCGGGCGCCGGAACCACCATTCTGAGTACGTTGCAGCAGGCAACATTAGGACTCGGTCCCGCCGTGTTGGGGGCGCTGTTCCTGCATCTGCAGCAACATTACCATGGTGATTACACGCGCTCGGTTATCGGCTTTTTAGCCGTCGAAGCCACAATGATGACCGTACTGTTACTGACTACCTTTTTATTTCGCCGCACGCTGAATATCAATCCGGTGTGCGCCAGCATCACCGCAAAATCGTAGGCAAGACGAGCGTAATTTGCATAAGCTCCCGACAGCGGTCATCATAGGCCGCTGTTTATTAAGGAGACATTATGCAGGAATTGATATCTCAGGTAGAAGAACTCGGCATTGAAATAAACCACACCACCTCGCTGGTGATGATTTTTGGCATTATTTTTCTCACCGCCATTATTGTTCACGTTATTTTGCACTGGGTGGTGCTGCGCGCATTTGAAAAGCGCGCGAACGCCAGCTCCCGTCTGTGGCTACAAATCATCACGCAGAACAAGTTATTTCACCGGCTGGCATTCACCCTGCAGGGTATCATTGTCAACATTCAGGCCGCGCTGTGGTTACAAAAAGGCAGCGAAGCCGCAGAGATATTAGTGACCTGCGCTCAGCTGTGGATCATGATGTACGCCCTGCTGTCCCTGTTCTCCCTGCTGGACGTTATTCTCAATCTGTCGCAAAAACTCCCAGCCGCATCTCAGCTACCGTTGAAAGGTATATTCCAGGGAATCAAACTGATCGGCGCAATTATCGTTGGGATTTTGATGATTTCCCTGCTGATTGGTCAGTCCCCGGCAATACTGATAAGCGGCCTGGGCGCGATGGCCGCCGTCTTAATGCTGGTGTTTAAAGATCCAATCCTCGGCCTGGTGGCCGGCATACAGCTTTCAGCCAACGATATGTTGAAGTTGGGCGACTGGCTGGAAATGCCGAAATACGGCGCAGACGGCGCGGTTATCGATATTGGTTTGACCACGGTGAAAGTGCGCAACTGGGATAACACCATCACCACTATCCCCACCTGGTCACTGGTATCGGACTCTTTTAAAAACTGGAGCGGGATGTCTGCTTCCGGGGGGCGACGCATTAAACGCAGCATCAGCATTGATGCCACCAGCATTCATTTTCTTGACGAAGATGAACGCCAGCGACTGCATAAAGCACACCTGCTAAAGCCGTATTTAACCACGCGTCATCAGGAAATTGACGAGTGGAATCAGCTATTGGATGCGCCTGAATCCGTATTGAATCACCGCCGGATGACCAATATTGGCACTTTCCGCGCCTATCTGAACGAATATTTACGTCACCATCCGCGGATTCGCAAAGATATGACGTTAATGGTACGCCAGCTTGCGCCGGACGATCATGGTTTGCCGATCGAGATTTATGCTTTTACCAATACAGTAGTCTGGCTGGAATATGAAAGTATTCAGGCTGATATCTTCGACCATATATTCGCAGTGATCGAAGAGTTTGGCTTACGCATTCATCAGTCGCCTACCGGAAATGATATTCGCGCATTGTCAGGGGCTTTTCAGCGTTAATCGGCAATGAGAAGTGGTAACCGATCTCATCGCCAGGATGAGATCGGTTAGATATTAGCGGGATTTACGGCGCAGCAGTTTGAAGGCAACAAACAGGAACAGGATCCATATCGGCAGCAGAATAGCGGACAAGCGCATATCATCCATGGTGCACATCAGCACCAGAATCATGCCGAGGAAGGCAATGCACAGATAGTTTCCGGCCGGATACAGCAGCGCTTTAAACTGGGTATCACGTCCTTTGCGGCGCATCGCCGCGCGGAATCGCAAATGCGCCAGACAAATCATAATCCAGTTTAGTAGCAGCGTCGCGACAACCAGCGCCATCAACAGACTGAACGCTTTTTGCGGCAGCACATAGTTGATCAACACCACCAGTGACGTAATCGCGCCGGACAGAATCAATGAGTTCACCGGAACGCCACGACGACTGACGCGGGTTAAAAACTTCGGCGCATTTCCCTGCACGGACAAGCCAAACAGCATGCGGCTGTTCGAGTAAACACCGCTGTTATAGACCGACAGTGAAGCCACCAGAATGACAAAATTCAGTGCAGAAGCCACCACGTTACTGTCAAGATTATGGAAAATCATCACGAACGGGCTACTGTTTGATTTCACTTCCACCCACGGGTACAAGGCCAGCAGCACCACCAGAGAACCGATGTAAAACAGCAAAATACGGTACACCACCTGATTTACCGCTTTCGGGATGCTTTTCTGCGGATCCTGCGCTTCCGCGGCAGTGATCCCTATCAATTCCAGCCCGCCAAACGAGAACATAATCACCGCCAGCGAAAGGATCAATCCGTTCCAGCCGGTGGCAAAAAAGCCGTTGTAACGCCAGAGATTATCGATGCTCGCATGTTCCCCGCCGTTACCGGAAAACAGCATCCAGATGCCAAAACCAATCATGCCGATAATGGCCAGCACTTTAATCAGCGCAAACCAGAATTCCGTTTCGCCATACAGACGTACGTTAACCAGATTGACGGCGTTGATGATCACAAAAAACGCGGCGGCCCAAATCCAGGTGGGGACATCGGGCAGCCAGTACTGCATGTAGATTCCGGCCGCTGTCAGCTCCGCCATGCCAACCAGCACAAACATCACCCAGTAGTTCCAGCCGGACAAAAATCCAGCAAACGGTCCCCAGTATTTATAGGCAAAATGGGCAAACGATCCGGAAACGGGTTCTTCCACCACCATTTCGCCCAGTTGACGCATAATCAAAAAAGCGATGATTCCGGCTACGCCGTAACCCAGTAACACCGCAGGCCCCGCCATCTGAATGGCCGGACCAATGCCCAAAAACAGGCCGGTCCCAATTGCTCCGCCCAGCGCAATTAACTGAATATGGCGGTTTTGCAACCCCCGCTGAAGCGTCGGCTCATTCGTCGACGCGGCATCAGACACGCTGGTGTCAGATGCAGTTGACGCGTTTTTCACGCCCTTCCCCTGTGTCGTTTTTATTGAAGGGGCTTCTTTTAACATTTCAACCTGGTTGCCGCAAGGCGCAATCGTTTAACACCATGGTCATCAGCGATGCCTGAGCCGTTGTTATTTTTCATGGGGCTGCTCCTTACCAGAGCTCACGCTTTTCATAATTACAGTGAATTATTCTGGACGAAAAGGCATTCCAGGCCACAGAATGCGCTTTACTGTTTTTCTAACATTTTCAAATGGGTGAGCCTGTTGTATTTCAGTCACTCATTTTTAAGCCAGGCCAGGCAACGACTGTCATGAATAAGATCATCAAACGACTGGAAATCGTCAAAAGCGCTATTGAACTGGAAGATGAGGAGATTATTTTCCAACAGGTGGCGCATCTGAAAAATGAGCCTTTGTCAGTCGTGCCAGGCACCATCGTGCAGGCGATCGAAGCCCGGCGCTTTAGCGATGCTCTGCGTGAAATCACCGCCTGGCTGCAATCTCAGCGGGCAGTCTCTACGTGGCAGGATCCTGCGATTGCGGCGAGTAAACTCGAACTGAAAGCGCTGGAAACACAATTGCGTGACCTGATTGATAAGCGCAACACGCGCATTCAAATCCTTGATGATTTCAACGATCTATACCATCTTCGTCTTGGGCCGTTGATGAGCCGCATCCTTGAGCTGCGTAAGCAACTGGCCGCCAGCGCGCAACGTAAGCAGGAAGCGGAGCGAAAACGCCGGGAAAAAGACTATCAATCCTGTCAGCACTATATTTCCCAGGCCGTTGAGCAGTTGGCCAGACTCAAGCAGCAATGGATGAACCAGCACTCAGATTCGCGCGAATCTGTCGAAACCCGGCAACGCATTCAGCAACAAACGGAGCTGATCACCGCCCTGCTGGCGGAGATTCGTGAACTGGAAAACGACTTTTCTCGCCAGGACGACAGCGCGACTCGCCAGGCACAAGAAGAGGCCAGTCATGAATATGATGAATATCAGGAGCAGCAGCAGGACGCACAGCATCGTTTTACCCGCGATCAACGACTTTCTCCCGATGAGCGTAGCGAGCTAAAGCGCCTGTGGCGGCAGGCCAGTCGTCTTTGCCACCCGGACGTAGTGGCGGATGATCTGAAAGAGAAAGCGCATCAGATGATGGTACAGCTTAACCAGGCGCGCCAAAATGCCGACCTTGCCGCCGTACGGGCGTTACTGACCCAGTTACAAAGTGGTCTCGAACCGATGATGGCGAGTGACCGATTGAACGATCTGCAGCATTTACGCAGCAAAATACAGCAGCTCAGAGAACAAATTAACGCACTGCTGAAAGAGATTACCGAACTAGAGGCGGAAAACGCCTGGCGCCTTGCTTCCTCCGTGACCGATAAAGAGGCTTACTTCTCTGACCAGCAACGGGCGCTGACGGAAATCCGCAACTCGCTGGAACAACAGGTGCAACAGGTCGAGCAGGAGCTGTTAGCGGGCTGAGCGCTAGCAGCGAAGTAAGCAGATAAAATGACAACGGCAAGCAACATGCTCAAATAAAGCACAAAAAGACTAACTCAGAATAAAAAACCATGAATCTTTTTTTAATTGGCTAAATAGTCTTAAATTCAAACATTTTTAGATGCTTAATGTAAATTTGGCGATATTTCCATCTTCACTGTTCCCACCCGCCCCTTCTTCCTAATCTTAATTAAGAATTCTCCTACCCACCAACCAGTCCATCATCACAAGCTGGCATTCCTTTGAAATATAATCATTTTTAAATAAATCACCGTCAATAAGCCCAGGAATATCCTGCCTTTATGGAAAAGGTGGGCCCATTCTTGTGGTGATCCATAAGCGAAATCTATCAATCATCTGCTCAGAGGTGATATAAACGATTTATCTTAAATTTTAACAAAGTGTAATATCTACTTTCAGAATAGTTAATGCTTCAAATAAATACAGAAAATATCTGTTGAATCGGCAATAAATAAGGATACGTTCAAGCCAAAGAACGTTATACGAGATTTAATTAACATTCCACGCGTCGCAAGAAACTCTTTTTTCAGCCAGAAAAAAGAGGCGACTGCTTGCATTAAAATTTCAAGGAGATCGTAATGTCTAAGGCTATTTTTTTGGGTGATTCACTTTATCCCTGGCTAGGCATGCGAGAAATTCTACGTGGTTCATCATTATATATTGATATTACATACCACTCCTCTCAGACGTTTTCAGCAATCAAGTTCCTGCCAGATGGCACGGATTACATCATTATTAATCCTGACAAATCAGATTTTTTAAAATATGCCAGGATTATCCGCAGCATGGCTATCCGCCCTGCCACAAAAATTATTGTTTTGGCAGATGAAGCCACCTTTTCTCTTTTTCAAACCGTTTGCGGGAAGAACATGCAATTACTCGATCAAGATGCCAGTCTCGATCGGTTACTGCATGCCGTTACACGTATCATACAGAATAAAAAACAAAATAATATCAACGCACTACAGACTAAAATTACCGCAAACGAATTCAATATCATGATGATGCTTGCCCGGGGTTGGTCATTGGCACAAATCGCCGGGGCGTCACTAAAAAGTGAAAAAACCATCGGGGCGTACAAAAGCAACATTGCCAGAAAGCTCGGCAAAAATAACACCCGGCTCAAGTACACCATTTCCCACTATAGCCAGCCGTAACTGACTTATTTAAGGACAATTATCACGGTTATTATTTAACTCTTTCCTTTCGGCTCATTTTAAATTCCGCAACGCTCGGAAGGGAGCCCTATTCCCAAAAATCAATATGCCGGGTAGCGCATCCGCGGGCCAATCATAGCCAACAACTCAACGTATTAACACATACATAACAGGAATGTAGACGAGGGTTATATATGAACAAAGTTTACAGCATTATTTGGAACGCGGCGCTCGGCATCTGGGTGGTCGTTTCTGAATTAACTAAAGGCAAGAAAAAAAGTAGTTCACGTAAAACTGTCGCCGTCCTCGCTGCTGGCGCATTAAGCGGAGCGTCGATGATGGCCTCGGCTGATCCGATTATTGATATCGGCGATCATAATATTTCTACTGACTACCAGCGAGGAATTTCCGCTGGCGTTTATGAGGGAATTCATAACTACGGCTTCTTATATGAAGATAATACCACTGGTCAGGCGCTCAATATCAGCGGCGCGATCCCGACGATTACCCCAGGCCAAAGCGGCGTTGTTGAGTCAACGACTATCCGGGAGCTGCTGCAAACCGGCAAAATCACGCTTAAGGCTACCAGCCCTGACCAGAGCGTAAAAACAATCTCTACGGAGGAAGAGCTGGCAGAATACCTGACTCATACCCAGTCAGCGAAGCCTTCGCAAAGTACGGACTTTGATATTTTTGATCCGGCGCTCCCCGGAGAGCCAGAAACCATTAAAGTTTTTGATACCAGTGCGTTAGCCGGGTTTATCACTGAGTCACAAATTGGCGATGCTGTTTTAAATACGTATGATGCGCAACAAACGCAAATCTATAAGCAATTTGGCATCGCGTTGGCGACCAATGGCGCCACAGCCAATCTGAATATTGGCAACGATACGCTTCATGTACGTGACAAAGCCAATACCATCGAATTACTGGCTAAAGATTCCTCGCTGCTGGAAGCGCAAGGCGCCAACAGCCAGGTGAACTGGCAATCCGATAACTACATCAAATTTAACGCCGCCCCCGTTATTCCGACCAAAACGTTTAACGGTTCCAGGACGACCTCCGTATTTGGCGGCGATGTAACGCTGATGACGTATGGCTATAACGACGCTGGCGAGGTTATCGAAACGGGGGAAAAAACGTTCTCAATTACCACGGCTGCGGAACTGGCTGAGTTCAATAGCTGGTTGTTAGGTGAAAGCGATGATGCCGCGCAAAAGCCGGATGGACAAAAAGTCAGTCAGATCCAGTTGTGGCTGGATGTTGAAGACAGTCAAATCACAACCGTCTCCGCCGCGCAAGCGAAGTATGCTGAGCTGATAGATGACTTACTGACTTCAGGTAAGTCATCTGATGTTATCTCCTGGGATTACGACGTCTGGACCGATGGCGAGTCGCATAGCAATAACACGACCGCCGAACGCGGTGAGCTACACGCTATCTATGCCAACGGCGCGGGTACCGCCGGTACGTTGAATAAAGATGCGATGATCGCCGTAGACGGCAGTATTAATGGCGTGATGAAAGCCATTGACGGCGGGGTTATCACTAACCTGGGCGAACTGAACGCATTGCGTACCTCTACCGGCCAGAGCCTGGCAATTGGCATGCTGGCGAAAGATGCGACAGCAACCAACCACGGAACGATTAACGCCGGGCTGTTTATTGATAAGGACGGTAACCAAAACGTCAACAGCTACGGTGCATTTGGCATGCAGGGGCAAGGCGCCAGCGTAATTACCAACGAAGGCACAATCAACCAGGCGATTACTACCGATAACTTCGGTACCGCTTCTGCTGCCGATCCCTGGAGTAAAGACGATCCCGAGACTTCGTTGACGCTGGCCATTGGTATGCAGTTGTCCAACGACGCGCAAGGCACTAATAACGGCGATATCAATATCGTCAACGGACACAAAAACAATACCCCCTTTGGTAACGGCACCGCCTTTGGCGTAGAAGTCGCCGACAACGCCACATTTACCAACACCCAGAATGCCTCTATTTACCTTGGCCGCTATGCTAATAATTCCTCCCAGGATGCCATACTGCCAGGCGGTTCCAGCCCAAGCGCCGGTATCATGACCAAAAGCGCCAAAGAGGTGATTAACAACGGTCTCATCACCCTTGGCGTCGGCATACGTAACGCCGCCGGGATCCTGATCGGCAATGCAACAGGTAATGTGCTGAATACCGGCACTATCGCAATCAATGGCGATGGCCGTGGAGGCACCAGCAAGAACTACGGCATTACTGTGCGTGACAGTGGCGCAGAGAATGGTCAGATCATTAGAAATGACGGCAAAATTAACGTTAATGGCAACAATAACGTCGGGATCCACGTCAGCGCCAATAAGAAAAATGCCGAAGTCACCACCAGCGCTTCTGGTTCTATCGTAGTAGACGGTGACGGCGGCGTCGGTAACCGAAACTATGCTATTTGGGCAGAAGGCGGCGCCAACGGTCAGGCAACGGTCAATGTCTATTCTGATATCACCCTGAATCAGGCAGGTAACATCGGCGTACACGTGCGTGATAACGCCATCGCTAACGTCGATAGTCTGAGTAGCCCGGCGTTCAACAACACCGATCAGATTGGTTATTACCTGTATGGTAAAGGCGCGACCGCCAATATTGGGCAGGCGGTGATGAATGACAACGGCCAGGATCGCACCACTATTTTCCGTATCGCCAATGGCGCATTGTTGGCCGGTAATACGACTAACCCGAAAGATCAGTCCACTTCTGACCTGAATCTGACGCTCAGCGGCAACAATTCTGTTGGCGTGCTCGCCACCGGCGCAGGCAGTAGCGTAGATACCGGGGAAGCGACGTTTACCGTTAAGGGCACCAACTCCGCAGCGCTGGTCATCGAAGGCGGCGCCAACGGTACCATCAGCGATAAAACCACCATCAATTTAACCGGTGAAAGCACCGTTGCCGGGGTGGTGGATGGTCAGGCGCATCAATTGAATGGCGACACGCAGGGGAATGCCACGAGCACCACCCTCACCTCAAACGCGAAGATTACCTCTGAAGCCAGCGGCAACAAGGTTATTGCCTATGTGGCGAGAAATCTGGGCAACCTGCTCCTCGATACCAAAGCGAGCATCGATCTGGCCAGCGTCGACAGCATCGGCGTTGATGTGCAACAAGGCGGGAACTTAACCAATAACTCCTCCAGCGCCCTGCATGTCAGCAACGGCATCGGCGTACGCGCCTCAGGCTATAACGCGCAGATTAGTAAGCTGGGCAAAATTCAGGTTGATGATGGTACTGCTGGCGTTCTGCTGACCCAGGGGGCCAGTCTGCTGATCAACGGTAAAACTGGCGACAGCATTACCACTAATGGATCTGCTGATGGTATTCGTCTGGCCGAGGGCGCAGGCGCGCTGGCCGCGCAAAGCGTGATGATTCGCGCTGAGGGTACTGGTGCCGGTATTCAAAACGATGCCAACAACACCAATATCACACTGCGTGATGTCACTATCGATTCCAACGATGGTCCAGGGATCCGCACCAGCGTCGCGCTGACCATGAACGATGGCCTGAACAACATCCTCAACGTCAACGGTAAAGGTACCGGTTTCGCCTTTGAGCAGCGCAATGGCGACGCGGTGACGGGCGATCTGACCATCGGCAAAGGCTATACCGTTGAGGTGCGAAACAGCGAAGGTAGCGGTATCCGCGCCAATACGGATGGCCAGGTCACGACCAGTGCCGACATCAACGTACATAACAGCGCAGGCGGTTCTGCGATCATCGCGAAAAACGTCAGCGCATTAACCAACAGCGGGAAGATTATTTCTGCCAGCACGACCTCACCGGTGATTGACGCCAGCGGCGACAGCAAGAAAAAAATCACCAATACCGGTACCCTTCAGGCCATCAACGACACGGCAGTGGCTATTCAGTCTGGTAAAGGCAATGACACCATTGATATCAGCGGCGGTATCACCAGCGGCGTAATCAATACCGGCGAAGGCAGAGATACCTTCAACTGGCGCAGCGGTTCCTATGCGGGCGAAGTGAATTTCGCTGGCACTGGCGGCAACAATAAAGCCAACATCGGCAATGTAATACTGGATAAAACGCGCCACATCATTACCGCTGCGGGTACGGGCAATGCCCTCACCTTCACCAATACGAAAGATGCGAAGATTGGCACGCTTGCCAGCGACAACCTGAATACCGGCACCAACATTGGCACCGGCTGGGATTCCCTGACCATCAGCGGATCAAACGCGGATGTACGCATCGTTGAAAACCTGAGTCTGGCGAGCAAAACCCTTGCCGTAAACAATGGCGCAACGCTGCGCACCGGCGATCACGTTGAGCCGACCAGTACTGCCGCCAGCATTGGCGATTACGATGTGACGACCCAGGGCGCAGGCAGCAGGGTTATCTTCGATACCCTGGGAGATGCGTCAGCGGCGCAGATCTATCGTGGCATCATCAGCGGCGACGGGAAATTTGAACGTGCGGCGGGCGGCACCACGGTGTTTACCGCCAACAACAGCTACACCGGCTCTACCACCATCGCGCAAACCGGTACGTTGCAGTTGGGTGACGGCGGCAATGAGGGCGAAGTCAGCGCCGTATCTGACATCATCGACAACGGCGTGCTGGCGATCAACCGCGCCAACAACGTCCTGCTCAACGGGGTGATCTCTGGCATCGGCGCGCTGCAACAAATCGGCGGCGGCATTACCCGTCTGAACGGCAATAACACCTATACCGGCGATACCACCGTCACCAACGGTACGCTGCTGGTGAATGGCGATCAAAGCGCGGCGCGCGGCGCAACGACCGTCAGCGGCACATCCACACTTGGCGGGAATGGCATTATCGGTGGCAATGTATTGATGAACGATGCCACCACCCTCAGCGCGGGTGATGGCGGTGCAGGAACGCTCACCATTAACGGTAATCTGCAGCTTGGCAGCAAAACGACCTCCGCTTTCGAACTGGGCAACGCTTATACGCCAGGCGGTGCGCTAAACGATCTGGTCAACGTCGCAGGCGATCTGCAGCTTGACGGAACTCTGGATGTTACCACTTCACAGGGTGGTAACTTCGGTCCGGGCGTATATCGTATCTATAACTATGGCGGCACGCTGGATAACCAGACGCTGGAGCTGGGCGCAATACCGGACAGCCAGGATAAGAGTAATATTTTTGTCCAGACCTCTATCGACAAACAGGTCAACCTGGTGAACGCCAACGGCGTTACCCTGCAGTTCTGGGACGGCGCAACCGTCAATCAGAGCCATGGCGCGTCGGGCATTGAAGGCAACAGCAAAATTGACGGCGGCGATGGCAAATGGATGGCGATCGGCAGCCAGGGAGATAACAACTGGACCACGGCAACCGGTGAAGGTAACGCCCCTTGGGCGCAGAAATCCTTTGCCGTCTTCACCACCAAAGGCGGAACCGTTACCGTGGATAACGCCGCGGGCGAAGTTAACTTCTCCGGGGCGCAGTTTGACGCCGATGGCTATATCGTTAAAGGTGATGCGCTTAACGCGTATGCCACCACAGAAAACGCGACCCATGCAGGCCAGACGCCAGGCACCGGTGAACTGCTGCTGCGCGTTGGCGCCGGTGGCGCGGGTCAAAACTTTACCGCGGCCATTGAGTCGGTGATCCGCGAAGCCAGCACGACTGACAAACTGACGCTGGTGAAAACCGACCTTGGTCGTCTGATCCTCAGCGGTGATAACGAGTATCGCGGCGGCACGCGCATTGATGGCGGTACGTTGCAGATTTCCTCTGACAGCAACCTCGGCCAAAGCGGAACCGATCTGGTTATTAACAACGGCTCCACCCTGCAGATGGGTGCGGACCTGACCAGCAATCGCACTATCGAGCTGGGAGCGAGTGATAACGCGGCGGTGTTTGACCTCAATTCGCGCCACTTCACGCCAGCCGGTGAGATTACCGGCGACGGTAAACTGAAAGTCACCAGCAGCTCAAGCGATGCGGGCAGCACCTTGTCGCTCGATCGCGCCAACAGCTACAAAGGCGATACCGAAATCGCCGGTACGGGTAATGCCAACAATGTCACGGTCAACGTCAGCAAAACCGGGGCCTTTGGTAGCAATGAAAGCAGCACCGTGAACGTCAATAAGGGGGCGACGCTCAATGTCAGCGGGACAGAGACCAGTCTGAAATCCCTGACCATGAACATCGCCGACAGCCTGTTAACGCTGGCGGATAATGTCACCGCAGCAAGCGCCAAACTCAACCTGACTGGCGCTGCAAAAGCGCTGTTAACCGACAACGCCACCGCAGGCAACGCGACGGTTAACGTGGCAAAAGACAGTACGCTGGCTTTGGAAGAGAATGCCAGCGGCGGCAATGCCAGCGTGAATAACAGCGGACTGATGACCTTTGCCGACCTGGCGATGGCAGAAAATACCGTCGTTAAAAACCTGGTGGGCGGTAAGGTCGATATCAGCGCGGTCGACAGCGCAACCTCTATCGGCTCGTTGTCCGGCGCGGGGAATGTCGAATTGGGCAATAAAGCATTGTCGCTGGGGAATCTGCAACTTGATGACACCATCAGCGGCATTATCAGCGGTAACGACGGTAGCCTGGTGAAAATCGGTGATGGCACCTTAACGCTGACAGGCGATAACACTTATACCGGCACCACGGACGTCAATGAAGGCGTGCTGCTGGTCAACGGCAACCAGTCTGCCGCGACCGGTCAGGTAACGGTTAAATCCGGCGCGACGCTCGGCGGGAACGGTATTATCGGCGGCGCGGTTGACGTGCTGGACGACGGTCATATTACAGCTGGCGCCGCCATCAACAGCGTGGGTAAACTGACCACCGGTTCACTGACGCTGAGTGATAACGCCCAACTGGATTATCAGTTTGGTCAGGCTTATACCCCAGGCGGTGCCTTCAACGACCTGATTGATGTGAATGGCGACCTGACGCTCGACGGTAAGCTCAATATCGAGACCTCTCCGGGCGGCAGCTTTGACGTGGGCGTTTACCGCGTCATCAACTACACCGGCACCTTGACCAACAATGTGATGGACATTGCCAACGCGCCGGAAGCCGCAGACAGCCTGTACGTGCAAACCTCGGTTAACAACCAGGTTAACCTGGTCAACCATGCCGGACTGACGCTGCGCTTCTGGGACGGCACCGGCGGTGAGAATGGCGAGCTGAAAAACAACGGCGTCATCAACGGCGGCGACGGTATCTGGCAATCCAGCCAGGGTAACGACAACTGGACCACGGATGAATCCACGCCAGAAGGCGCGCTGAACGCACCGTTTACCGATGCCGCCTTCGCCGTCTTCCAGGGTGAAGCGGGCAACGTCACCGTCGATAACAGCAAAGGCGACGTTATCATCAGCGGCGCACAGTTCGCCACCGATGGCTATCGCGTGGGTGGTGAGGCCATTACCACCGACACAGCGAACACGCTGATTCGCGTCGGCGATGGCACGGTAGACGGCGCAAACTACACCGCAACTATCGACAGCGTGATCCGCGGTACCGGCGGCCTGAATAAAGGCGATCTCGGTACGCTGATCCTCACTGGCGACAACACCTACAGCGGTGGAACCACCATCACCTCAGGTACGTTGCAGGTGGCGGGTGATACCAACCTTGGCGCGCCGGAGACGGGTATTACCTTCAACGGCGGTACGCTGAAGTATGGCGAAGCATTTGATACCGCCCGTCAGGTGACGCTGGAATCCGGCGGCGGGACATTCGATACCAACGGACATAACGTTTCCCTGCTGACGGAAGTCGAAGGTAATGGTCATCTGACCAAAACCGGTAAAGGCTCCCTCACCCTGACGCTGGATAACACCTACACCGGGGGCACTACCATCGAACAAGGCGTTTTACAGTTGGGTAATGGCGGTAACATCGGCAGCATTCAGGGAGATATCGTTGATAACGGCGTACTCAAGGTTGATCGCGCGGATACCCTGGCGTTAACGGGCAATATCAGCGGTAAAGGCCTGTTGCACCAGACCGGCAGCGGTATTACGGAACTGCAAGGTGAAAACAGCTACAGCGGCGCAACGTTGATTGCCAACGGCGTACTGCAGGCGGGTAATATCAACACCCTGAGTAGCGCGTCACACCACTACGTTGTCGCTGACACCATGTTGAACACGCAGGGATACAACCAGACCGTCGCAGGCCTGAGCAACGGCGGTGATGTCTCGCTCATCGGCCAGCAGACTGGTACAACGTTAACCGTCAAAGGGGATTACGTCGGCGAAAAAGGGATCATCAACATGGCGGCCATTCAGAATGGTAGCGGTGCAGGTATTGCCGACCGTCTGATTATTGATGGCGGTAAAGCCAGCGGGAGTACGCTGCTGGACGTTGATGGTTCTGGCCTCGGCGCCCCGACCGTCGGGGATGGTATCGAGGTGGTCACGGCCCTCAATGGCGCTACCACCACCGCGCAAACGTCGCGCGACGCCTTCCACCTTGCCGCCGATCGTATGGCAGCAGGCGCGTTTGAGTACCAACTGCATGCGGGCAATGCTCAGGGTCAGGGGGAAAACTGGTATCTGAGAAGCGAATATCGTCCGGAAACCATGCTGTATTCAGGCCTTGCCAGCGTCGTGCGTCAGGGTGACATTAGTCTGCTGGGTAACATGCACCAACGTATGGGCGACGAGGTTAAACCGGGCATTGATGAAGATAATCGCGCCTGGGCGAGAATGCTTGGTTACTCCGGTAAAACCAAACTGGACGATGCGGCCGGTACGCAAACCAGCTCCCATACTATGGGTATCCAGGTCGGCGTCGATATGTATGCTAACGAAAGCTGGAAAGCCGGGATGTATACCAGCCTCCTTGACATCGACAGCAATGTGAAAGGCACGAAGACGGGTAGCGACGGCAAAGGCGGAAACATCGATGACAATGCGTTTTACGTCGGCGGTTACGCCACCTGGTTCTCGGGCGACGGGATGTATGTTGATAACGTCCTGCAGTACGGTAACCATAAATCTCGCCTGGCGGCGACCGGGAACAACGGTTCTTATACCGTCAAAGGCAACACGCTGACGGCGTCAACGGAGGTGGGTAAATCGTTCCGTCTGGGTTCAAGCGCCTGGAGTCTGGAACCTCAGGCTCAGTTAATCTACCAATACAGCGATTTTGATAATGGTCGGCTTGATGGTGTGACCCAAACGAAAGTGAAAATGGATACCGCTGATTCCTTTACCGCCCGTCTGGGCGTACGTCTGGTTGCTGACTATGACACCAACCATGGCAAATTCCAGCCGTACGGCAGGGTAAACGTCTGGCAGGGTCTGGGTTCAAAAGACAAAACGCACTTTAGCAATGCGGTCGCCACCACCACGCTCGAATCCTCACAGCAGTACTCCAGCACCGAAGTTGCGGCCGGTCTGTCCTGGTCAATCGACAGAAACGTGCAGGTCTACGGTGAACTGGGTACGCAATTCAGCAACGGTGGCAGTAAGTCGCAAGTTGAAGCACCGATCAATGCTTCCATTGGCTTTAAGAAATCGTTCTAAGCAGTCATAAACTCACCAGCCCTCTGTTCTGCAGGGGGCTTTTTTTTGCCTTTCAGGGCTGCCTGATACGCTACGCTTATCAGTCCTACGAACTTAACGACAACGCAGAACAATCAAGGGTTTGGGAAACGTAAAAAGGTGGGATTAATGATTATACTGCGTCAGGAGTAACGGGATTTCTTCTGCTAACACCGGCGGAGAAATGAAAAAGCCCTGAATTTTGTCACAACCAATCTGCGTTAAACGGTCCAGTTGGGACTGGGTTTCCACCCCTTCAGCAAGAACTTCAATACCAAAATTGTGCGCCAGTGAAATAATGCCCTCAACAATCTTTGTCGATCGGGTATCGGGCTCAATGCCAGCAACAAATTCCTTATCAATTTTTAGGGTATCAAAAGGATACTTCAGCAGATAATTAAGATTTGCGTGACCGGTACCAAAATCATCAAGAGCGAGTTTAACCCCGATCTCCTTTAGCTCCAGCATATTGTTAACCGCTATCTGGCTGTCGCGCAGTGGTGACGTTTCCGTAACCTCAATTTGGCATCGATAAGGCGGTAGTCCACAGAGGGTGAGATTACGTCTGACGCGTTGCGGTAAGAGAGGGTCACAAAATTCAAGTGCGGAAATATTGATTGATAATACAAGAGGATCGGGCCAGGACGTCGCCACATCCCAGGGGGTGTGGGTAACCATGTCTTCAATTGAAATGATATTGCCACTGTCTTCCAATAACGTAATAAAAATATCGGGAGAGATCATCCCCATCTGAGGGCTGTTCCAACGCATTAATGCTTCAAATCCGCTAATTTGCTGAGTATGCAAATTAAAAATGGGCTGATAAACCATATAAAACTGACTGGTATTCAATGCCTGTTCAAGCGCGGTGAGCACCTCGTTGGAATTAAACATTCCCTCTACCTCTACAAATCATAAAATTTAAAACCAGTCAGCATCGCTCCCGAATTATATCTACTATGATATGTTTTACATCAGAAAAGAATCACCAGACTAGGGTAAAAAAGACATCCGATGGGTGAATCTGACAATTAATTTATTTAAATCAGAAGTATTGTTCAGTCCCAACTTGGCGACGACGCGCATTTTATGAGCCTGAATGGTTTTATAGTTAAGGCTCACTAACTCAGAAATTTCTTTAGCGGTATAGCCACTTACCAGCAAACTCAGGATCTGCTGTTCCCTTTCGGTTAACCTTTTCTGCGAACGATACAGCCGGGGATTCCATTTCCCGACTGACAACGTCGCCAATTGACCGAAATCTCGCAGTGAAGATTTCTCAGTCAACACTATTGCTTTCTCAATATATAATAACTCCACGCATAATTTCGCCACCAAACTGTCAGCTACAATGACTACGACGTTATTATAGAACTTGAATCGATTTTTATTCAGAAACTGTACGACGTCTGAACACGGTTGTTCATTATTAATGATATTAAAAATCATGGTTTGATGCTGACATAATGATGACTGATGCAACATATCCTCAAACTGGAATGTTTGTACGGGTACATGTTTGCTGGTCAGGTAGGCGAACATACCGTTGCCCACAAAATTATCATTGCCACACATCAACATCCTGTTTACCGCTCCTTATAAGCTTCTGATCTTGTTACTCATTAAAAATTTGATAATAATTTTCTCGACTTCAGCCTCTTCACGACGATTTTTAAAATCGAACTCACACGAGATCTGATGACAGGAGTACAACTGATTACCCTCATCAAACTCATTGATCGTGACGACATCGATTACTTTTAAATCCAGTTGTAAACTGCCAAACGTATCAAACTCCAGCGAGGCATTTTTAATCACCGCATCTTTATAAACAAAGCGGGTATTTACATCTTTAACAATTAACGCACACCCACCCTGAGAGATGTTTTTAATCCTGAAAGAGTAGTTTTCTCCGTTTTTGTAACGACCAAAACAGAAAAAGTCATAACCCTTCAGGAAGGAAAAACGCTGATTTTGTCGCTGCTGGGCAAAGAAAATCATATCCGGGATGAGGTAGGATAATCCTGCCTCCGCACCTGCGGGTGGGGTTTGTTCAAATCTGGCACTAAATTTTACAATCCCGCTTTCGCTGTGCAGGATAAAGTATTGGACCTTTTCAGGCACAATCTCTTCATGGCCGGAGATGACAAACCGTTCGAAATCGACCTTCTCTAGCTGTGTGATAACGCTACTGTTTTCGCATAAGACTTCCAGTTTCGTTTTCTTGTGCAGCTCTTCACGAAGGATAGCGATGATTTCAAACTTGTTGTCCTTTGCTAATCCAAAGCTCATTCTAAAACCCTTATTTCCATATTTAAGATATGTCCCGCTTTTGGTTACCCAAAAACGCGAGATCAGCATCCGCCCTGGTGCTTAATTACCATAGTGGATTCCATGTCAGACAGTTGGTTAAAAATTAAGTTTTTAACTATCTTTAGCCAATTATTGATACGTAAAAACATTTAATCAGGATAATTCTAGCTTAAGCCGCGCTTAAAACCACGCGAACTTATGGATTAACTATAACAAAAATGAATAATAATTTTATTTAAGATGCTGTTTTGAGATAACAAATAGCAAGAATTGCACAGAAAAAAACAAAGAAAAATGAAGGTGTTGGGATGGTTGGGCAATGCGCAGGTTGTCGCGCTTTTGTCGTCAGTGCGTATGATGCTTACATCTTCATATCATTAACTGCCAATACAGCCTGACGCGTGATTGTTATAAAGTGAATAATTACATTTTATATATTAAATAAATTTCCCTTAAGTCAGAAAAAAGCCAGCATCCTGCTGGCCCGGCAAATACCGAATAGAACTAGAGTGGCTTGCTACCTTACAGAGGGTACAACGTTAAAAATTCAATACCGCTGCTTAATTATTGATCGAGATGAGTCTGCGATGATCATCACTGCTCCCGCCAGCATTAGCGTGTCTTTCAATACCAGACGCCCGGCCCCGGACAAGTACGGAAAACCATGATGTAAATCGCCCAACGGCATTACCCATGCCTCTGGTGTGGTAATCAAAAAGGATAAGGTAACAATCGGCGTGGCAAATGCCAGTATGCCGCCAATTAATCCCAACCAACGGCTAACAGGATTTGCCAGCACCAATAAAGCGATAAGAACTTCGACTACGCCCAGACCATTGGAGAATGTATAGGTATTATTCGCCGCCTGCCATTCACGCTCCTGTGGCTTAAACTCACCTTCGTGGGTTAAATGCTGCTTATACTCTTCTGGATGTTCATAAAAAAATGACATTACCGGGCTATTAGCAACAAATGGCGTAATACTGTCAGCTTCGTAAGGTACAAATTTTAATAACCCAATCCAGATAAAAACAATTGCAATGCTCAGGCGAATTAAGGTCAATCCAATTTTATCGCCCTTACTGAGTAAACGCAGATACTTTTCCATGCAGGCTCTCCTCACTTGTATAAAATTGCCGTTGCGTGAGTGCTGCCATCAATGCGCATTGAGGTGATTTTCCAGGACGTTGCATTATTTTCCTGCGCCAGTTTCGCAATAGCATCCTCTATTTCGGAAGGCGCACCAGATATGGCAGACACGCTAACATGGACAACTTCGGTTTGCGCCAATGCGGAAAATGTCACCGGTGCAGTCAGTAACGCGGTCATTAGTAACGTAGTTTTAAACATGTTCATTCCTATTTCCATTAAACAGTGATCTCAGTGGCAATATAATAAAACATGCCAATTTATTTTATTTCATCCAGGACGCCAGAATAACTGTCAATGAGTATCCAGCCGTTAAAAAGACAAAAAAAGCCCCACACGGGTGGGGCAAACATGCAGACTACGCTTTTATTATTTAACGAGAGAAAAGAGATCGTTTAATGATTCACTCATACTCGGATGGGTAAATATTTGATCGCGTAAGGTTGTATAGGGTAATCCTGCATCCATAACCGTCTTGATGATATTAATCATCTCATGTGAATCCACACATAATAGCGAAACACCTAATATCTGTTTCGTTTCACTATCCACCACCGCTTTAAGTACGCCGCGTGTGTCATCCATCACTCGCGCACGCGGAATCGCCGCGACCGGCAGCGTGACTACCTGCACAGAAGCACCGCTGGCGCGAGCCTGTTCTTCGGTCATCCCCACGCGGGAAAGCGGCGGCGTCATAAAGACGGAATACGGTACATTTTGACGATCGCCGGTGTGACGTCTCCCCTCGCCTGACAGGTTGTCACGCACAATGCGGAAGTCATCCAGTGAGATGTACGTGAACTGCAACCCCCCGGTAACATCGCCCATTGCCCAAATATTATCTGCCGAGGTACGCAAATATTTATTCACAATAATGGCACCGCGGTCGTTTACATCCACACCCGCTTTCTGCAACTGCAGGTTTTCGGTCGCCGGTTTGCGGCCCGATGCCACCAGCAGCGCATCCACGGTCTGGACGCCTCCCGCCATTTTCACCTGTACCGCGCCGTCCCCGGACGAAACCGCCTGTACGTTGGCATTAAGGATAATCTCAACGCCTTTGTCGCGTAAAATCCTCGCGATAGCTTCGGCAATATCCCGATCTTCACGGGCTAAAAACAGCGGAGCGGCTTCATAAAGGGTAACTTTGCTGCCGAAGTTAGCAAACATTGATGCGAACTCCACACCAATGTAACCGCCACCCAAAATTCCCAGACGTTCAGGCCGTTGCGTCAAATTCAACAGCCCGGTGCTGTCAAACACCCCCGGTGTGGTGGTTAACCCTTCCACGTCTGGAACCGTTGACTGCGCGCCGGTATTAATAAAGATCTTCTCGCCGCTTAGCTCAATCGCGCCTGTTGACTGCACGACTCGCACAGTATGGTTATCGACAAACTCAGCACGACCGTCGATCACATCGACATTTTCCAGGTCGGCCAGATTATGGAAGTTTTTATCGCGCAGGAAACTGACAACGGCAGCCTTGCGCTGCATCGCCGCAGCAAAATCATGTTGAAGTTCAGCGTCATGTACCAGGGTTTTGGTTGGAATACAGCCGATGTTGATGCATGTCCCGCCATACATGGTGTTCGACTGTTCAACAATCGCCACCCGCCAGCCCGTTTTTGCCAGGGTAGCTGCCAGCGTTTTACCCGCTTTGCCAAATCCAATAATAATCGCCTGATACTGATTCATGCTCTCTCTCCGCCTGGTCACTGTTCATTTGTTGAACTGAAGTATAGGGGTAACCAGACAAGGGAAATGTATCCAGAACGCGCTTATTACTGTTAAATCATCTAAATCACTTTTAACCTCTTTTCATGAAACACATAAGCATAATAAATTAACACCTTGAAGGTATTAATTTAATTTGAAATTGACGAGATAATTCCGCCAAACCAATAGTGATTAAAACTGCCCAGGAGTCTTCATGGATGCCCTTAGTCGATTACTCATGCTTAACGACCCGCAAGGCTCGATCGATCAAAACTGTTTGTTGAGCAGAAACTGGCAACTGCCGCATGCGGCGGGCGAGCTATCCGTTATCCGCTGGCATACAGTCACTCAGGGAGCAGCCCAACTTGACATGCCTGACGGGACATCTTTCACCCTGCGGCCAGGGACTCTTGTTATCCTGCCGCAGAACTCCGCCCATCGACTTTGCCAGTCAGGGGATGAACAAACGCATATCGTTTGCGGTAGCCTGCGACTGCACGCCACCTCACGCTATTTTTTAACCGCGCTACCGGAAGCACTGATTCTGGCGCCTGAAGAAAAGAGTCCCGTCAGCCATTGGCTCAAGGCCGTGATTGCGCTATTGCAACAGGAATCCATTAGTGGGTTGCCGGGTTCCAGCGCTGTATGCAGCCAACAATGTGCCACGCTGTTCGCCTTAGCTGTTCGTGAGTGGTTAACCAGAGCATCGCCCGCACAAAACGTGTTGAATTTACTGCTGCACCCCAAACTCGGATCTGTGGTGTTTTTGATGCTCGAATCACCGTCCTTTGCATGGACCGTCGAAGAGCTGGCGAAACGCGTACACATGTCGCGGGCCAGCTTTGCGCAATTATTCCGTGAAGTGTCAAACTCCACACCGATGGCAGTGTTAACCACTTTGCGCCTGCAATTCGCCGCTCAGATGTTGTCACGCGGATCGCAACCATTGATTGTGGTAGCTGAATCGGTGGGCTACGCCAGCGAGTCATCGTTTTATAAAGTCTTTCTACGCGAATTCGGCTGTACGCCGGGCGAGTACCGCAAACGCGTGAAAGCGCTGGAAGCATAGCGCTACGCCTGCTTCGGGGTACAAACCGAAGACAGGCGTATGATTGAGAAGGTTACTTTTGCTTGCGATGTCTGTGCAGCCACATCAGCTTATACGCAGCCGGAATGATGAATAGCGACAACAGCGGCGCGGTGATCATGCCGCCAATCATCGGCGCGGCTATGCGGCTCATCACTTCTGACCCGGCTCCCGTCCCCCACAAGATGGGCAACAGACCGGCGATAATCACCGCCACGGTCATCGCTTTCGGGCGCACGCGCAGTACAGCGCCGTGATATAACGCTTCATCCAGTTTATCCGCCGTAAAGGTTTGCGGGTTTTCCAGCGCAGGCTCTGCTTCAATGGCGTGACGCAGATACATCAGCATCACCACGCCAAACTCTGCGGCCACGCCGGCCAACGCAATAAACCCGGTTCCGGTCGCGACCGACATATGGAACCCCATCCAGTAGAGGAACCAGATGCCCCCTACCAGGGCAAAGGGGACGCTGGTGATAATTAACAGCGCTTCGCCAAAGCGACGGAAAGCCAGATAAAGCAGGACGAAGATAATCATCAGCGTCATCGGCACCATCAATTTGAGCTTATGGCTGGCGCGTTCAAGCAGTTCGAACTGCCCGGAGAACGCCACGCTGGTCCCCGGCTTTAACTGTACCTTTTCCGCGATCGCTTTTTGCAGATCGTTCACCACCGAAACCATGTCACGATCGCGGGCATCGATGTAAATCCAACTGGTGGGTCGCGCATCTTCTGTTTTTAACATTGACGGCCCAGAAACGACCGTGACATCCGCCACATCAGCCAGCGTGATTTGCTGTTTCATAGGGGTCAGAATGGGCAGATTACGCAGCGCTTGCGGGCTGTCGCGATAGCTCTGCGCATAGCGAAGGTTGATAGGATAACGCGCGATCCCTTCTACCGTTTCGCCCACCATTGCGCCCCCCACAGCGGAGGTCACAAACAGCTGTACATCGCCAACGGTCATGCCATAACGAGCCGCTTTCTCACGATTAATATCCACGTTGAGATAGCGTCCCCCTACCAGACGCTCAGCTAACGCAGAGGCGACGCCTGGCACGGTTCTGGCCACCTCTTCAATTTGTTCCGCCGTCGCATCGATATCAGCCAGCACGTTACCTGACACTTTAATCCCGATAGGGCTTTTTATCCCGGTAGAGAGCATGTCGATACGGTTACGAATTGGTGGCACCCACAGATTCGCCAGCCCCGGCAAGCGCACGGTTTTGTCCAGCTCGGCGATGATTTTGTCCATCGTCATACCCGGACGCCACTGATCCTGCGGCTTCAGTTGGATCGTCGTTTCAACCATTTCCAGCGGCGCGGAATCAGTTGCGGTTTCCGCTTTACCGGTTTTACCAAATACGCGCGCCACTTCAGGAACGGTCATGATCAGCTTATCGGTTTTTTGCAGCATGTCCGCCGCCTGCGCCGCCGAGATCCCCGGTAGTGTCGAAGGCATATACAGCAAATCGCCTTCATTAATCTGCGGCAGGAATTCACCACCGACTTTATTCAGCGGGTAGATAACCGTCAGTATTGACAGCACCGCTACCAGGAGAGTGGTTTTGGGCCAGTGCAGCACCTTCAGCAATAGCGGATGGTAAATACGGATCAGAAAGCGGTTAAGCGGGTTACTGCTTTCCGCCGGTATTTTTCCGCGGATCCAGAATCCCATCAGGATCGGAATAACCACAATAGCCAGAAATGCCGCGCCCGCCATGGCATAGGTTTTGGTGAACGCCAGCGGACCAAACAGCCGCCCTTCCTGCCCTTCAAGGGTGAAAATAGGGATAAACGACAACGTAATTATCAGCAGGCTGATGAACAATGCCGGGCCGACTTCCACCGAGGCGTCAGTAATGACCTTCCAGCGCGTGGCGTTATCCAGCGTTTCACCCGGATGCTGATGCCCCCACTCTTCCAGCCGCTTATGGGCATTCTCAATCATCACGATTGCCGCATCAACCATCGCCCCGACGGCAATGGCAATTCCCCCGAGCGACATAATATTGGCGTTCAGCCCCTGGAAATGCATCACGATAAACGCGATACACAGCCCCAACGGCAGGGAAATAATCGCCACCAATGCCGAACGCAGATGCCACAGGAACAGCGCGCACACCAGCGCAACGACGATAAACTCCTCCAGTAGCTTATAGCTCAGGTTATCTATGGCGCGATCGATAAGCTGACTGCGATCGTATGTTGTAACTACCTCAACGCCTTCTGGCAGGCTGCTTTTCAGGGTGTCGAGTTTGGCTTTAACGGCGGAGATCACCTCACGCGCATTTTTACCGGAGCGCAGGATCACCACCCCGCCCGCCACTTCGCCTTCGCCGTTCAGCTCGGCGATCCCGCGGCGCATTTCCGGTCCAATCTGAACGCGTGCCACATCGCGCAGATAAACCGGTACACCGTCGGCCCCGGTTTTCAGGACGATATTATTGAAATCATCAAGCGTTTGCAGATAGCCACTGGCGCGCACCATATATTCGGCTTCAGCCATCTCCACCGACGAGCCGCCCGCTTCCTGATTTGACGTATCCAGCGCAGATTTCACCTCCGCCAGGCTGATGCCATATTGCGTCAGCTTCATCGGGTCGATAACCACCTGGTACTGTTTAACCACGCCGCCCACTGAGGCCACTTCCGCCACGTTAGGAATCGTTTTTAACTCATATTTTAAAAACCAGTCCTGAAGAGAACGTAATTCCGCGAGGTCATGTTTTCCGCTGCGATCCACCAGCGCATATTCAAAGATCCAGCCGACGCCCGTGGCGTCCGGTCCCATTTCGGCACTAACGCCTGCCGGCAATTTTCCCTGCACCTGGTTGAGATATTCCAGTACGCGCGAGCGTGCCCAGTAAGGATCGGTGCCATCCTCGAAAATGACGTACACGTAGGAATCGCCAAACTGCGAGAAGCCGCGCACCGTCTTCGCGCCCGGTACCGACAGCATGGTGGTGGTCAGGGGGTAAGTGACCTGATTCTCGACGATTTGCGGCGCCTGTCCGGGGTAGCTGGTTTTGACAATCACCTGGACATCAGAGAGATCGGGCAGCGCATCAACCGGGGTGTTAATGATGGTCCAGATTCCCCAGATGCTGAGAAACAGCGCCCCCATCATCACCAGGAAGCGGTTTGCCACTGAACGGCGGATAATCCATTCAATCATTTATCATGTCCTCAATGTGAATGGGTCGCCTGGGCTGGCATCGCGCCTGCGTCTTGCGCACCACTGTGCTGGGCGCGCATACGGTCAAGGGCGCCAGAAATATTCGCCTCGGAGTCAATCAGGAACAGGCCGCTGGACACCACTTTTTCACCTTCGGTCAGGCCTGAGCGAATAGCCGTCAGCCCCTGAGACTCATGGAATACAGCAACCTGCTTCGGCACAAATCGTCCTTCATGATCAACGGTAATCACCCGCTGTTCGCTACCCGTATCAATTAACGCTTTAGACGGGATCAGCAGCATCGGCTCGCTTTGCGTTTTCAATTGCAGGTAAGCATTCATTCCAGGCTTGAGCGCTTCGTCGGGGTTATCAACCTGCAAACGCAGCTGGAGGGTACGCGTGGTAGCATCAACGCTTGGCAAAATACTCCACTTACTGATGGTGAATGGCTTATCCGGCCAGGCAGGAACAGTGATGCGAAATTGCGAGGCATCTTTAATCAGCCAGGCAATAGATTCCGGGACCGACGCGCTGACCCATACCGGATCCATTCCCTGAATTTTCGCGACCACATTGTCTTTAGAAATATTCATGCCGGTACGCAAATCGAATGCGGTGATCACCCCATCAATGGGGGCTTTCAGGGTAAAGCGGGTCTGAATTTTACGCGTCGACTTTAAACGCTGGATATCCGCTTCCGGCATACCGGCAAGGCGTAATCGCTCCAGAATCCCTTCCACCTGCGTCGCGCTGCCGCCGGTCTCGCGCAGCAGCAAATATTCGCTCTGCGCCTCAACCCAGTCAGGAATCGTCAGGTCAATGAGCGGAGAACCCTTCTTGATTTTGTCACCCACAGTGAGCGGGTAAACCTTCTCGATAAAGCCAGCGGAGCGTGCCTGGACAATAACAAACTGGTATTCGTTATAGCTCACGTTAGCCGGGAAAGTTTGCGCATAGTGCAGTGGTCCCCGACGCACGGGTTCCGTTTTTAGCCCCAGATTCTGGGTCTGAGTGGGATCGATGCGCACGCCAGGTGCTGACGCGCTTGCGGTCTCTTCATCGGCATATTTCGGGATTAAATCCATATCCATGAACGGCGATTTGCCCGCCTTGTCAAAACGCGTATTCGGATACATGGGGTCATACCAGAACAGAACTTTTCTGGCTTCTTTTGGCGAAGCCGGTCCGGTTTCGCTCGATACTTTTGCGGATGAATAATAAGTATAAACACCGACAGAAATAATCCCACCTGCAATCATGCCAGCGAGAATAAGCGCGGTATTTTTAATATTTAAAGACGCCATAATGATTTCCATTGCGCGATAATCTCACCCGCGCTCGCAAGAACCCGGGCAAGAATTAAAGAGACCAGCGAGAACGTTATTTACTGATGTGAATATCGCGTAACACAGAGAGATTTCCCTGCTGAACAAACGTAAACGCGACCTTATCGCCCGGTTTAATATCGTCAGCCCTGGTGTCGGCCACCAGCGTAAAACGCATCGTCATCGCCGGCCAGTTCACCGCCGGAATAGGATCATGTTTAATCGTGACTTTTTTACTTTCCATATCAACAGCTTCAATCACCCCAGTCGCGCTAATGCGTTGTTCCTGTTGAGCCGCCGGCTGCATACTCATCATCTCGCCATGTTGATGCTCATTGGCCTGAGCGTTAAATATGACCACAGAGAAAAGGCTTAACAGCACGGCTTTGGCGGTAGTATTCATAGTTGATGCTCCTGAAAAGTTAATATTAAGGTTTACTCCACCCAACCGCCGCCTAAGGCAGCAAACAGCTTAATTTCATTAACCTGCTGGGCGTAATTAAGATCGAGCAGCGATTGCTGCGTGGCAAATAAAGAACGTTCGGCGTCCAGAACTTCGATATAGCTAACCGCGCCATTCTGATACAGCGCTCTGGCACGTTGTAGGGTGATTTGCAATGACGCCAGATAACGCTGCTGGCCGCTAATTTGATCGGCAATGCTTTGGCGCAACGCCAGCGCATCGGCCACCTCTTTAAATGCGCCCTGAATTTTTTGTTCGTAATTCACCACCGACTGCTGTTGACGAATTTCAGCCAGATCGAGCCTGGACTGATTACGTCCGGCGTTAAAAATTGGAATATCTATTTTGGGGACAAAATTCCACATGCCGCTGGCAGCATTAAACAAGCTGGAGAGATCGCTGCTGCTACTGGACATGGAGCTGGTCAGGGTAATCGACGGGAAAAATGCCGCCCGCGCGGCGCCGATATTGGCATTCGCCGCCATTAATCCGTGCTCAGCTTCCATAATATCCGGACGCTGTAACAGTATTTGCGACGAGAGTGATGGCGGCAGCGTAACCGGTTTAATGTCTCCGCGACTGCGCGCCCTATCGTCGGGTAATTTTCCGTAGGTACCCAGCAACAGTTGCAGCGCGTTGTTGGCCTGCGCCAGTTCACCTTTACGCTTCGCGATTTCGCTGCGCGTACTTTCAATCACGCCCCGCGCCTGTTCCAGCGCCAGTACATTAGTGCTACCGGTGACCAGTTGTTTTTCAACAAAGGCGTAGGAACGTTGATAGTTTTGCAGCGTTTCTTCGGCAATTTGCAGTTGTGCATAAGCCAGACGCTGATTGAAATAACTTTGCGACACGTTAGAGATTAATGAGATATGTACCGCCCGACGCGCCTCTTGGCTGGCAAAGAAATTCTGTCGATCGGCTTCACTCATATTTTTCAGCCGACCAAAAAAATCCAAATCGAAACTGAGATTCAGTCCGGCCTCGAATTCGCGATCGGTGCTGCTGTCGCCTTTTAATTTACCGCTGTAGGTACCGCTGGATCCTGCCGTAATTTGCGGATAGCGGTCAGCGTCCGTGGCGCCATATTGCGCTCGCGCCTCCTGAACCTTCAGCACAGCCATACGCAAATCGCGGTTATTGGCCAGCGCCTCACCAATTAGCACCTTAACCTGGTCATCAACGAAGAAGGTCCGCCAACCGGTGTCCTGATAATTCCCAGAGGCTGACACCAGCGCATTCTGGCTTAAGGAGAATTGCTGTGGCACCGGCAAAGCCGGGCGCTGATAGTCCGGCGCTAATGAACAACCGGCGAGAACGAATATAGCGCTGAGGGTAAGAAGCTTAAATTTGCTCATAGTTCTTCACGTCCTGACCGGACTGATGACCCTAAAATATGTAGGAATTTATAGGGTTGTACTTTAACGAAGTGACTCTGTTTAACCGGTGACAGGAAAATGACAAAACTGTCATTTTCCCAATAACCGATTGCTATCCGATCCCGCTTCCCTAGAATTGAAAGTCCGCACAAGCAGTGCGAGAAGGAGAATGCGATGAAGATTTTGATAGTCGAAGATGAGAAAAAAACCGGTGAATACCTGACGAAAGGCCTGACGGAAGCAGGTTTTGTCGTGGATTTGGCGGATAACGGCCTGAACGGGTACCACCTGGCGATGACCGGCGATTACGATCTGCTCATCCTCGACATCATGCTGCCGGATGTAAACGGCTGGGATATCGTACGCATGCTACGTAGCGCCAATAAAGGCATGCCCATTCTTCTCCTCACTGCGCTGGGTACCATTGAACATCGGGTTAAAGGTCTGGAATTAGGCGCTGACGATTACCTGGTCAAACCGTTTGCCTTTGCCGAACTGTTGGCGCGGGTCAGAACGCTATTACGCCGGGGCGCGGCGGTAATTGTTGAAAGCCAGTTTCAGGTCGCAGATTTAATGGTTGATCTGGTGAGTAGAAAAGTCACCCGCAGCGGGGCGCGCATCACCCTGACCAGCAAAGAGTTTACGCTGCTTGAGTTTTTCCTGCGCCACCAGGGAGAAGTTTTACCCCGCTCGCTGATTGCCTCTCAGGTCTGGGATATGAATTTTGACAGCGATACCAACGCCATCGATGTCGCCGTTAAGCGTCTGCGCGCCAAAATCGATAATGACTTTGAGCCGAAACTGATTCAGACCGTGCGCGGCGTGGGATATATGCTTGAGGTTCCTGATGACCAGTAAACGATGGCAACGCCCTTTTTCCCTGGCGACGCGACTGACCTTTTTTATCAGTCTGGCGACTATCGCTTCATTTTTCGCCTTCGCATGGATAATGATCCACTCAGTGAAAGTACATTTCGCCGAGCAGGACATCAATGATTTACAAGAGATCAGCGCCACGCTGGAGCGTATTCTTAATCAACCGAACGAACCTGAACCACGCCGACTGGAAACGCTAAAAAACGTCGTGGCGGGTTACTCAAACGTCATTATTTCTCTGGAAGATAGCAATCAGAAGGCTATTTTTCATTCACCTGACGCCCCGGATCTCCGGCAATTTATCGCCAGTGCAAGGCCGGATAAAAATGCCCAAGCCCGCGATGTCTTTATTATATCCGGCCCCATGTTGCAAACGCCCAAACATACGCACGGGCAGATGACATCATCAAACTGGCGTATGATTCGTTTGCCTGTAGGCCAGCTTGCCGATGGAAAACCGGCATATACGCTGTACCTGGCATTATCGATCGATTTTCATCTGCACTATATTAATGACCTGAAAAACAAGCTGATTATGACAGCATCGCTGATTAGCATGATGATTGTTTTTATCGTGCTGTTCGCCGTTTATAAAGGTCATGAACCGATCCGTAATGTCAGTCGCCGCATCCAAAATATCACCTCGAAAGATCTCGACGTACGCCTTGACCCGCAAACCGTGCCTATTGAACTGGAACAGTTGGTAAGTTCGTTTAATCACATGATCGAACGCATCGAGGATGTTTTTAAACGTCAGTCGAACTTCTCGGCAGATATTGCCCATGAGATCCGCACCCCAATTACCAACCTGGTCACGCAAACGGAAATTGCGCTAAGCCAGATCCGCAGCCAAAAAGAGCTGGAGGACGTACTGTATTCCAATCTCGAAGAATTTGGCCGGATGTCGAAGATGGTGAGTGACATGCTGTTTCTGGCGCAAGCGGACAACAATCAACTGATCCCGGAAAAGACCGCGCTCAATCTGGCTGATGAGGTCAGTAAAGTGTTCGACTTTTTCGAAGCCTGGGCAGAAGAGCGTGAGGTTGGTTTACGCTTTGAGGGGCGCGAATGTTGGGTATCGGGCGATCCGTTAATGTTACGCCGGGCAATGAGTAATCTGCTTTCAAACGCCATGCGTTACACGCCAAAAGGCGAGTCAATGACCGTGCGGGTGAAAGAGGCCGATGAACAGGTGCAGATAGTCGTTGAAAACCCCGGCCCGCCAATTCCTCCACAACATCTTCCGCGACTGTTTGACCGCTTCTATCGGGTAGATCCTTCCCGGCAACGTAAAGGAGAAGGCAGCGGCATTGGCCTTGCGATCGTGAAATCGATAGTCATTGCGCATCAGGGAAACGTTGCGGTGACATCTGATTCACATGCCACCCGCTTTATTCTGACGCTGCCCCGGCATGCAATTTAATCTCTGCTGATGACGGTTAAGTGTTTCCTGTTCTCTGACACAACCGTCATATTCCTGTCACGTCACTGACAGCGCGTGCTAATTATAATTTCTTCCGTAAACCCACACAGGAGAAATATGATGAATAAGATGTCCTCTTTTTTAGCTATCGCATTTTTTATCTCAGCAGGCGTTAATGCAGCCGAAACGTCACCCCATGCACAATCATTTTCGCAAATGAATGAACATGAAAAAGCGATGGTAGTACATCAGTCGACAAATAATGCTCATTCCTATGCCCATGAGCAGCAGGCCCAAAAACATCGTGCGCAGGCAAACAGTACGCAATAACGGATAACGCCAAAGGGCGCTGCGATCACAGCGCTCTCAAAAGCTGTGCGTTACAGTATGCCGTTTTAATACTGGAGTCAGGCATGGCTTTAACCCTCACGGTGTTGCTTGAAAACCGGCGCGCTGCTGGCGCAGATAAATCATTACGGGCAAAGCCCGGATTAAGTCTGTTAATTCAGGATGAAACCACCACCATACTGTTTGATACCGGGCCGGATGACAGCTTCATTCTAAACGCCGCGCAAATGGGGATCGACCTGACACAATTAACCGCCGTGGTGCTGTCACATGGTCATTACGATCATTGTGGCGGCGTCCCCTGGCTTGCCGATAACAGCCGTATTATTTGCCATCCTCAAATAGCCTGTGAGCGTTACGCGTCGTTAACGCTTGCGGGAAAGCCGCGACAAATTAAAAAACTCTCCCGCGATAACGACTACTCTCGTCTGAATATGGAATACACCCGCGAACCGTTGGCGATTAGCGATCGTTTTTTGTGGTCCGGGGAAATTAGCGTATCCACACCGCAGGCCTACGGTGTTATTCACGAGAAAACACCTCAGCCGGATTACATCAGCGATGAAGGCGTATTGATCTATAAATCTGACCGTGGGCTGGTGATCATTACCGGTTGCGGGCACCGGGGAATAGAAAATATCGTCCGCCATTGCCAGAACATCACCGGCATTCGCAAAATACACGCCCTCATCGGTGGGTTCCATTTACGCGCCGCCTCCCCCGCTAAGCTGTGGCGGACGCGGCAATTTATTAAGCAGCAGCAACCGGAAAAACTGCTCGGCTGTCATTGTACTGGTTCGTGGGGACGGTTGTGGCTACCGGGAACAAAAGCCCCGGCAACGGGGGATGTCATCGTGCTGGCGAACTAAAGGCGGTAAAACGTGGCCCACATCTGCATTAGAAAACGGGAACTTACGTTCCCCGTTTATCATTGACGACAATTATGCACGTAACCTTGATCTGGTCACTTATTATACAGAGACAACCTTGGGTACACTCAGGATAGAGGTAAACAAACAGGAGGTAGTGAATATGTATCGCTCAATTCTGGTGCCCATTGATATCTCTGAAGCCGATTTAACCCGCCATGTTGTGCCGCAGGTTCAGGCGCATGCCAAAACCGCCAAGGTCCATTTTCTGGCCGTTATTCCTACCGTTCCGTTCTATGCCTCGCTGGGGCTGGCCTACTCAAGCGAATTCCCGGACCGCAGTGGTCTGCAGGCCAAGGCCAGCGAAAAACTCGAAGAGATTGTTAAGCAATTCCACATTCCTGCTGGCAGGAGTCAAATCCACGTCGTTTACGGCCCACCGAAGGATCAGATCCTCAAACTGGCGGAGGCGGTTGACGCCGAACTTATCGTCATCGCCTCGCATAAGCCTGGTTTTAGCACCTACCTGCTGGGTTCAACGGCTTCTGCCGTAGTCCGCCATGCGAAATGTCCGGTGCTGGTTGTACGGTGACACTGGCTAACATAATAAAAACGGGAGTAAATTTACTCCCGTTTTTTTTCGGACTGAGGTCAGCACTCAGTGCTGATTATCCAGCACGCAAATTCGCTCAGCCAGCAAGATGTGTGCAACGCAGTCTTAATGAAGTAGAAATATGGCTGGAGAAGGAAAAGTCGTAGCGGTACGCAGAAGCTAAGAATTGGACTTACTTTGAAATGGTACGCCCTGTAGGATTCGAACCTACGACCTACGGCTTAGAAGTTCCTAGAACTACCTTCTAAGTCAATAACATACCCCACCATCACTGCGCTCACACGTCCCATCTTCTAAAAACATGCAAAGCCTTGCAAACCGATGCAAAGCTTTTTGTGTCCCGATTTTGTCTCACATCTCCGCACCTTCTGTTCACTTCAAGCTTGTTGATAGAGAAAAAATAACGCAGAATTGACTTGGAAATCACATAGTATTCAAATTACTAAATGGTAAATTAACATGAAAAGGTTCATGTCAGTTGTTTTTTTACTCAGCATATCCTGTGTATGGACAGGAGAGGTATTTGCTGAGGGTGGGAAACAGAAGCAGTTTGTGAGTGTTGATGTCCAGAACGCAGATATTAAAATTCAGTATAAATATTCACCTGAAGAAGATAGGGTAATTGAGCTTGAGAGAGTTGGCCTCAATAAACTTTTCTCATTTTCAAGGCTTTACAGGATTGATTCTGGGAAGGATGCAACTTTTCCAAGCGGCATACTGGATGGGTTAACTGCGGTTCAAACATTCGACACTGACATCATTGGACCAATTATGGTCAGCGCAGAAAATAATGAAGATGGTGATGACCCAATAGCTGCGTTCACAGGTGGCTGGCATGGATTTAACCGGGACCAGAGCGGATCACCTACAGCCAGGCATGTTTCTCTTCAGGTATGGGTTGACGGGAAGATGGTCAAAGATACCTTTAAGGGATATACAAATGATTTAGTGATTGAAACCACATCTAACATCCAGGGATTTAACACCAAAAAGAAAGATGGCTCCGGTAGGGAGATTATTCAACAGAAAGTAAAAATGACCTTCAATGAAGGACGTGCAGATGTGCATATCAAAATGACTCCTCTTGAAAAGGTGAGGATACACACTTACTACGGACTACAAACAGCACTTTCCCAACTGTATGCCAACAGTTCAATTCGTTATGAATCAGGCGACTCTCCAGAATGGAAAGATACCTCCAGCGGACCAAATGATAGTGG
>NZ_JAOWDM010000080.1:0-1639 GCF_030334645.1 Citrobacter sp. Cc139 | reverse complement strand
GTTGTTCAAATGCTCTCACCTCAACCATCAGGTCTTGCCAGTAAGCAAAGTGCAGATAACCGCGCTTCGTATGCTTTCGGCGGGGTAACCAATACAGCGGCGCAGGGATATCCCGTCCCCCTAGGGTATGGTAAGCGTCGAATTGGTGGGGCGATTATTTCTGCTGGAATCTACGTCGAAGATCAGCAGTAAGAAAAAATCCTTTTCTCAGGCTACCTCAGGGTGGCTTTTTTTATGGGCGCGATATGGCTTCAGCAACTACGATTAAAGGCCGCAAGGGCGGCGGCTCCAGTTCCCGAACCCCAACCGAACAGCCTGATGATTTGCAATCTGTAGCGAAGGCCAAAATCCTCGTTGCTCTTGGGGAAGGGGAGTTTGCAGGGCAGTTGACGGGTAAAAATATTTATCTGGATGGTACTGCGCTTGAGAATGCGGATGGCTCGCAGAATTTCAGTGGCGTAGTGTGGGAGTTCCGTTCAGGAACGCAGGCACAGAATTACATTCAGGGTATCCCCGGTACTGAAAATGAGATCAATGTTGGCTCTGAGGTTTCAAGTGCAACAGCATGGACACGTACCTTTACCAATTCCCAGCTTTCAGCCGTTCGTCTGCGCCTGAAATGGCCATCGCTATTTAAGCAGGAAGATAACGGCGATCTGGTTGGGTACTCGATCAATTATGCGGTAGACCTGCAGACCGATGGTGGTACGTGGCAAACCGTTCTGAATACCAGCGTAACCGGGAAAACCACCTCAGGCTACGAACGCAGCCACCGTATTGATTTACCACAGGCTGGCAGCACCTGGACAATTCGACTTCGCAAGATTTCCGCTGATGCCAATAGCGCGAAGATCGGCGACACAATGACACTGCAGAGCTTTACGGAGGTTATTGACGCCAAATTGCGTTATCCAAATACCGCTCTGCTGTACATCGAATTTGACTCAAGCCAGTTCAATGGTTCTATCCCACAGATTTCTTGCGAGCCAAAAATGCGCGTGATCCGTGTACCTGATAATTATGATCCTGACACGAGGGCTTACAGCGGTACATGGCAGGGGGCGTTTAAATGGGCATGGACCGATAACCCGGCATGGATTTTTTACGATCTGGTGGTGTCAGACCGCTTTGGTCTTGGTCACCGGCTCACTGCGGCGAACATTGATAAGTGGACGCTGTATCAGGTGGCCCAGTATTGCGATCAGCCAGTTCCGGACGGTAAAGGTGGCAATGGTACCGAACCACGCTATACCTGCAACGTGTACATTCAGGACCGGAACGACGCCTACACAGTCCTGCGTGATTTTGCTGCTATCTTCCGTGGCATGACCTACTGGGGCGGGGATCAGATTGTTGCCCTGGCTGACATGCCGCGCGATGTTGATTACAGCTACACGCGCGCTAACGTTGTTGGCGGTCGCTTCACCTATTCGAGCAGCACCACGAAAAGCCGCTACACCACAGCGCTGGTTTCCTGGTCTGATCCCGGTAACGCCTACGCAGACGCGATGGAGCCGGTATTTGAGCAGGCGCTGGTGGCGCGGTACGACTTCAATCAGCTGGAAATGACAGCCATCGGCTGCACCCGGCAGTCAGAAGCGAACCGAAAGGGGCGCTGGGGTATTCTCACCAACAACAA
>NZ_JAOWDM010000079.1:0-42468 GCF_030334645.1 Citrobacter sp. Cc139 | reverse complement strand
ACCGTACTGGCTAAAACCTACGGCGGTGCTGCTCGTGCATTCGACCAGATCGATAACGCGCCGGAAGAAAAAGCTCGTGGTATCACCATCAACACTTCTCACGTTGAATATGACACCCCGACTCGCCACTACGCACACGTAGACTGCCCGGGCCACGCCGACTATGTTAAAAACATGATCACCGGTGCTGCGCAGATGGACGGCGCGATCCTGGTTGTTGCTGCGACTGACGGCCCGATGCCGCAGACTCGTGAGCACATCCTGCTGGGTCGTCAGGTAGGCGTTCCGTACATCATCGTGTTCCTGAACAAATGCGACATGGTTGATGACGAAGAGCTGCTGGAACTGGTAGAAATGGAAGTTCGTGAACTTCTGTCTCAGTACGATTTCCCGGGCGACGACACTCCGATCGTTCGTGGTTCTGCTCTGAAAGCGCTGGAAGGCGAAGCAGAGTGGGAAGCGAAAATCATCGAACTGGCTGGCTTCCTGGACTCTTACATCCCGGAACCAGAGCGTGCGATTGACAAGCCGTTCCTGCTGCCTATCGAAGACGTATTCTCCATCTCCGGTCGTGGTACCGTTGTTACCGGTCGTGTAGAACGCGGTATCATCAAAGTTGGTGAAGAAGTTGAAATCGTTGGTATCAAAGAGACTGCTAAGTCTACCTGTACTGGCGTTGAAATGTTCCGCAAACTGCTGGACGAAGGCCGTGCTGGTGAGAACGTTGGTGTTCTGCTGCGTGGTATCAAACGTGAAGAAATCGAACGTGGTCAGGTACTGGCTAAGCCGGGCTCTATCAAGCCGCACACCAAGTTCGAATCTGAAGTGTACATCCTGTCCAAAGACGAAGGCGGCCGTCATACTCCGTTCTTCAAAGGCTACCGTCCGCAGTTCTACTTCCGTACTACTGACGTGACTGGCACCATCGAACTGCCGGAAGGCGTAGAGATGGTAATGCCGGGCGACAACATCAAAATGGTTGTTACCCTGATCCACCCGATCGCGATGGACGACGGTCTGCGTTTCGCAATCCGTGAAGGCGGCCGTACTGTAGGTGCGGGCGTTGTTGCTAAAGTAATGAGCTAATATTACGTTTATTTAACGTAGTTAGTTTAAAAGCCCCGAATATATTTCGGGGCTTTTTTATTTGTGTTTATTTAAAGATTTCAGAAATATTAGTTAATCTCAATATATAAATAATTTATCTGGTAGGATAAGTTTGTTCATTTCTTAAAGCATTGCGATTTGTATTTTATTAATTGAACTTGTTTGTTGTTATATCTACCTTATGCGTTATTACATACATATGTAATAAATTGATGGATTTATAACAACAGGAATGTTTAATAATGCAATTAAATCTCGCAACAAAAGCCTTATTTTGTATGGGGCTGACATGTGCTGCCTTGCCAGCATTTGCCCTGGAAGCATGGAGCGGTCAGGAAGGCGGCAGTACGTATGAAGTGATTTTCGACAGCGGCGTGTATAGCAATGCGTGGTGGGTAGGTGCATCGGATTGTCCGGGAAACGCCGCGGGCGACGAAGCGAATAACCCATGGCGCTACGAGCGAGCAGCGACCGCTGATGAAATAACGAAATATGGTAATCCAACAACCTGCGATACGGGTGGCGGTACGGTAACTTACCCAGCATATGACAATAGTATCGCTTATAATGCTGGTGATATTGTTATTTATAATAATGCGACGTATAAAACGTCTGTCGCGCAAAGCGCTTATGGTTTTGCTCCTGGTCAGGAAAATCCATGGGAGGCTTATGCCGTTGTCACGCAATGGGCGTCCTCGACCGTCTATAATAAAGGCGATAAAGTTCAGAAAAATGGCCAGGAATATGAAGCCCTGTTTTATACCGTAGGGGATGATCCTTCTCTTCCAGCTAATCAAAACCCAACTGGCACAAATGGTCGTCCATGGAAACCACTGGGCGCTGTTGTCTCTTATACTCAGGACCAGTTGAATAAAGCTCCAGAATATAATTCCTCCACTGTATATGAAAGCGGCACGCTGATCCGCTATAACGGTGGTAATTACGTTTCGCAGTCCAAAGTACAGAAAGTCTCCCCATCTGATACCAATCCATGGCGCGTGTTTATCGACTGGACCGGCACCAAAGAAAAAGTAGGCACGCCGAAGTCACCATGGCCTGCGCATGTCTATGCCCCATATGTCGATTTTACCCTCAACTCACAGCCGGATCTGGCAAGCCTTGCGCAGAACCAGAATGTCACCCACTTCACCATGGCTTTCGTGGTCAGTAAAGATGCTGATACCTGCCTGCCGACATGGGGTATCGCATATAACGTTAACGACTACGCTCAGTACAGCAAAATTAAAGCGCTGCGTGAAGCAGGTGGCGACATCATGGTTTCCATTGGCGGAGCGAATAACTCCCCACTGGCAGCGTCTTGTAAGAATGTGAATGACCTGAAGCAGCATTATTACGATATCGTAGACAACCTGAATCTTAACGTGCTGGACTTCGATATTGAAGGCACCTGGGTTGCGGATCATGAATCCATAAACCGTCGTAATGAAGCGGTGAAGGCTGTTCAGGACACCTGGAAAGCAGAAGGTCGTAGCGTCGGAATTTGGTACACCTTGCCTATTCTGCCGACGGGCCTGACGGCTGAAGGTCTTTATGTACTTGAAGATGCGAAAGCCAAGGGCGTTGAACTGGCTGGTGTCAACGTCATGGCGATGGATTACGGTAACAGCATTTGCCAGTCTGATGGTACTGAAGGCCAAAACATTCATGGCAAGTGTGCGACATCCGCCATTGAAAACCTCCATAGCCAGATGAAGCAGATTTTCACTGACAAGAGCGATGCGGAAATCAACGCCATGATGGGCACGACGCCGATGATCGGTTACAACGACGTTCAGGGCGAAGTGTTTTATATGTCTGATGCGAAACTGGTGATGCAGGATGCCACTGATCGTGGTCTGGGCATGATTGGCATATGGTCTATGATGCGCGATCAGCCTGGCGTCGCCAGGCAGGTTTCCCCTGAGCACAGCGGTCTGACCGAACAGCAGGCTGCGAAATACGCCTTTAGCGAAGTTTTTGCACCGTTTACGAAAGCAGGAAGCGAATTGCCAGACGGTGTGATTTCTTTCACCGACACAGCTGCGCCAGGTAACAGACATGCACAAATTAAACTGACGAAAGAAGCGTTTAATACCCGCAAGTTTGTTGTATATCAAAACTATAAAACAAACAAAAAGTATATGGGGCATTCAGAAAAAGGCCTCAGCTATTATGGGCACAACTGGTCTGCAGATAATGGTGAAAATACCGTTGCCGAATTCTATTACTACTCTACGCCGAAAGCGGGTGATACCGTAACATTAGTTGAAGATGACTATAGTAAAGAAACGGTATTACAAGAAGTTACAATTAGCAGCGATATGCTGAAGTAAGTCTGAATAGATATTTTAATATATGTTCAGATGTTGTTACCGCAAAGGGATGATTTTATCATCCCTTTTTTACAGATCCTCTAAAAATACAAAGTTATCGATTTTTTGTCGCCAGTTTTGTAGGGACAATAGCCATAATATTTGAGTAACTCTTACTGAACGAATCAAATATTAATAACTTTTAGATCTGCTTGTTGTGGTGACATATCAAGAAGAATAACGCCCGAAGACCGAATATCTGAGTAGCGTAAAAGGATGCTAATGCCTTAATTCTGTCGATTATGATTCTACTGTCATTTATGACAGGGACAATTGTTCTACTGGAAAAGCCAATGGTGGGTTTAGCCCGGCATGATCACAAGCAGTGATTTGGTATGGTTGAACTTTGGTCCTATTCAACACAACGATGGGGTTTTCAACGAATCTGGTAGTGGGTGATAAGATTATCGTTAGTGTTGAGTCAGGAAGTCTCGCTCTTTCTACCAATACCGTCGGTCCGATTCTGGTCGAATTGGTTGTTTAGAGGAGTAATTGCCTCCTGCTTCCACAAAACCTGTGAAAGGTTCTGTCTGTTATAGCAATAAATCTATCAAAAATAGTGTAGTAACAACGGGCTGCCCGATTCTACTTATTGGAGAACGGCAACGCTTAGTCTATAGCCGGCTGAATCGAATATACTGGGATATAGCCCAAATACCGAGGTTCTGCACTGTCTGGCTTTGTCGTACCGCCGTTATGAAGTAATCAACAGGAATAAGCATATATTCTGATCTAACATGTTGAAATTAATACTGTCATTTCTTTACGGATGTGTCGGCGGCATTTTTAAGGTTTGATTTGTTTTGAGAACAATAATCATTTATCATAATGGTGTTCATGGTTGGGAGCATATATGTACATTTGTTTATGTAACGGCATCAGTGATAAAAAAATTCGTCAGGCGGTACGCCAGTTTCACCCACAGTCATTTCAGCAGTTACGCAAGTTTATTCCTGTTGGAAATCAATGTGGTAAATGTATTCGGGCCGCGCGCGAAGTGATGCAGGAAGAATTAATGCAAATGCCAGAATTTAAAGAGATCGCCTGAGTCACACTCTTTTTTTTGACATCCCGCTAGCCCCATCTACTCTCTAAGAGTGGAAGCAGAGGGACTATATAATGAAAGGTGATGTTAAGGTAATAAATTATCTCAATAAATTATTGGGAAACGAGCTTGTCGCCATCAACCAGTATTTTCTTCATGCGAGAATGTTCAAAAACTGGGGTTTCAAACGTCTGAATGACGTTGAATATCATGAATCTATCGACGAGATGAAACACGCCGATAAGTACATTGAGCGTATTCTCTTTCTTGAAGGTATTCCCAATCTCCAGGATCTGGGCAAACTTGGCATCGGTGAAGATGTTGAAGAGATGCTGCGTTCGGATCTGGCTCTTGAGCTGGAAGGTGCAAAGGACCTGCGTGAAGCAATCGCCTATGCCGACAGCGTATTTGATTACGTCAGCCGTGACATGATGATTGAAATTCTGGCGGATGAGGAAGGCCATATCGACTGGCTGGAGACCGAGCTGGATCTTATCGATAAACTGGGGATCCAGAATTATCTGCAGGCGCAAATTCGCGAAGAAGAGTAGAAGCAGAGTCGTTAATACAGGAAGGAGTTAATCCTTCCTGTTGAGTTCACCAACTTATCCAACAAAAGTAACCCCACCCACTTACGGCCAGTGCCGGGCCGAAAGGAATCAGCGCACCGCGACGTCCTTTTTTTGCCCATAACAGAAGACCATACATAATCCCTGTGATTGAAGCTGCGTAAAGGATCATTGGTATACTTTGCCAACCGCTCCAGGCCCCGGCAGCGGCCAGCATTTTGAAGTCCCCGTAGCCGATCCCCTCTTTATGCCATAACAACCTGACTAACCAGTAGATCAACCACAAAATCATATATCCCGCAACGGCTCCAATGATGGCGTCTTTGCCGGGTATAACACCGAAACTGGCGTTGAATAACAGCCCGAGCCACAGCAATGGCAGCGTGAGTTTGTCAGGCAGAAGATAATGCTGCAGGTCGATTACGCTGAGTGCGAGCGCAAACCAAAAATAGATAAAGAGCGCCAGCGCCAGCAGGATTTCGTTGGGGTGCAGGGCGTAACAGAAAACGGCCATAACAGCACAGAGCGCTTCGAGCAAAGGATAGCGTTTCGAGACAGGAAGACCACAATGACGACACTTCCCCTTCAGACATAGCCAACTCAGTAGGGGAATGTTGTCATACCACGCCAGCGGGGTTTGGCAGTGGCAGCAATGCGAACCAGGCAGCCATAAATTAAAAGGGGAGAGCGCTCCGTCTGCGGGGGTGGGGGGGAGCACCATCAGAGGCAGGCGCCAGGTGAGCATTCCCATGGTGCTGCCCGCCAGTAGTCCAACGACAAGGAACAATATTGCTAATCCGTTATCCATTTTTTTTCGCTCCAATCGTCAGTCGTGTCAGCGTAATACTGTCGGCATCGTCTTTACTGGCGTGAAACTCAAGCGCCACGATGTGCAGACCATATTCGCACTGTAACACTGCCAACCAGCGTACGAAGGTGTCCATCTTGATGGTGGCGGCGCTGATATTGAGTCCACCACCGTGAGCCGGCTGGAGTGTTGCGTTAAGTCCCGATTTTTTAAGACTGCGCTTCACTAGCGTTTCCAGGGAGTCCGATTGCGTCCGCTGTGGAAGAAGACCGGCTGCTGAAGCCTGTTTGTGAAGCCACTGTATGTCGAGCTGTAACTTTTCGTCCCGGGATTGCATTGTATCGATAGCCTGACCTAAAGGCTGCCAGGCGCCAAACCAAAAAATGGCCAACAGGCAGCATCCGAACAACGTTATAAAGATGCGTTGCTCATGCGTATTTTTATGATGAAACCAGATCTGAGCACGTTTAATCATTTCGAAGTGTCCACATTCCCTGTTCATGTTTTTCGACTTTTAATGGCAAGCCATAGATGCGCGCTTTGATGAATGCCTGTACCTGGCTTTCATCACTGGCGTAGATGAAAAGCTGCAAAGATTTACTCGCCGGATCATAGTTAAGTCCTTCCAGCGCCAATCCCGGGAATGCTGACAGCTTTGACTGCAACTGCTGCAAGAACAAATAGGGGGCAGGGATATGTTGTTGTAACTGTTTCGGCAGATAGGTTCGCAAATTGCTACTGTGTCTGTTCTCAGGAATGTATCGCTGCCACTGCTGTACCAGATCCTGACTGAGCTGCTTCTCCAGGCTATGGAGTTGCCAGTAGGTAATAGAGCGGGTAAGCAGTGCGACACCCGCAGCCAGCATGATGCTGAATAGCGCGACGCGCTTCAGGAGCGCGGTCCTGGGCGAGCGTGGAGAAGGGGCGCGAATCTTATCGTGTAGAAGATTAGGTACATTGCCGTTTGGGTAGAGAGTCAGAATATGGCGTTCAGGTTGACTCTCTGTACTGGAACAGGCCACTGGTAACGAACCGTAGTTTACCAACTGCGGAGGGCCGAAATGCGTAAGCAGGTGGGTAAGCCACGCCTCCGTCAGGCAGGAGAGATAATTTTCCTGTGTTCTGAGCAACCACCGATCGCCCTCTCTTAATACCGTCCAGCCATTGTCGCATGCCGGCAGGCAACAGGCGTCAAACGTGACACATGTAGTGTTAATACCTGCATCGGCAAGGGTTCGGAGCTGAGACTCAAGCCAGTCGGCATCAATGCCTGCAACAGTGAGACGAGACCCCTGACGGGACAGTAATGTCCAGTGCAATGAGGGCGCCCCTTCGTCGAGCGTTTCATCAGCGAGCCAGTGAAGCTTTTGGTCAGTCAGTTCATACTCTTCATCCGGTATGACGATTGTTTTACATGTCGCCATACTGGCGGAAAGAAGCAGATGTGCGGACTGCGCCGCTGGAAGTGTACCAAGCTCCGCTAACTGTTCCATGGACAGATGCTGGATTTCACCTCCTCCACCTTCAGTATATTCCACCCATTCCACGGGGGCTGACGGCTGTTTTTGCAGGCGGATAAGCAGTTTTGGTGAGGACACTGAAACTGCTTTACTCTTCGCTACTGCCATCCGTAAGTTGGCGTAAATAGATTTTAATTGTTTTATTTTTTTCATCATAAAAGAAAAATGTGCGCATACCGGAAGTAAGGTCACCCTCGTGGGCTGTAGATGTGGTCAAAAAAAAGGTGCTATTGGCGGTTAACTGTTTTTTAAGCGAATCCGTCAGGGGTTTGGCGGCGCTGTAATCTTGTTGTGCCTGATAGAGAAAGGCATCTACCGTTTTCCAGCCACCCTCAGGGCGTTTCTTCAGTAGTGTTTTTGCATCTGAGTCACTGAGGTTATTGAGAAATAGCGCAGCTAATAGAGGGGCCTGCTGCTCAGTAAGAGTATTAATATTTATGGCGAGTTCATTGCTGAATGTCGCGCAGATAAAAGGGGATAATTTTTGATAAATAGCGTCGGTCATTCCTTTGAGCTTGCGTATTTCGGCAGGTAAAAAGATCATCTGTCCTGCTGTAAGAAAACCCGGTTGGCTGGACTTGTAATACTCATCTTCAGCGCCTTTGACACGGGGCGTCACGTCAGCATCAATGTAATCTGCGCCGGATTGAGCGATCTCGTCTGCGCGATACTTTTCCACGCCGATTTTTTCCAACAGGGCTGCGAACACCTCGATTTTATAGGGCAGAGTGGTCATCGGGTCCGTCGGCACATCTGCTAATGCGTTCAGATTGAAGCAATGTTGTAGATCGCTGGTTTGCCAGCTTACCGTTGTGTTGTCGCGAAGTTCTGCAAACTGGGGGAGCTCATCAAATTGGCTAAGCTTATCCTTGGCATTCTGCAACGTTTGTGCAGTGGCTTGCGCTTCGGCATACAGCAGCGCATATTTCCCCTGGATACTGTCATTTGTGCGTCGGCTGCGCTGCAACTGAGTCTGAAAGCTGATCGTCATTTCTGATGCCAGCGCGGCCATCAGCGCCAGAATCATCAACACGATCAGTAACGCCGATCCCCTTTGATTACTCATTTAGCTGTCCCTGTAGCCGCCCCTGTAGTCGGGCTGGATTTCTGTTTCTCCGGGAACCAGCCGGGCAGAATAAAAAGACGAGTAAGAATCTCTCCGTTTTCACGCTCCAGCGTTATTTTAGCCGTTGTAGATGTACTGTCGCCCTCAGCGAGAGCCATTGTTGCGGACAGATGAGCGATGTCGGAGAGTAACGCTTGTGGCGGTGCCTCCTTTTTGCCATCGGGCGAGCGTCTCATCGCGCGGTATAACGTGCCGTTGTCCACATACCAGTGGACGGTAGTGAGAATGAAAGCGGCCTCGAAAGGCATGGCTGGGTCTCGTGTCTGGGTAGTGAAAATCGCGCCATCTTTTTCGCTGAAAAAAGGCTGATTCGTCTGACGGTTTTTTCGCGGAACGTACTGCATCAAATCGTTTTCAAACAGCAGCATCGTATGCTGAATAGCATCAAAATTATCGGCTGTCTTTTTCGCACGCTGATGCTGCTCTGAGGCCTGGGAAAAAACCATTGAGGCCAAAAAACTGAGCGTCGAGAAAATGGCAATTGCCAGCATCACTTCCAGTAACGTGAAGCCCCGCGGCATCTTACTCATTTTTTGTCTCCGTTTTCTGGCGTCCAGGAGTACAGATTAAGCGTCCGTCCGCTGGCGGAGGTTACGCTGGCTTGCTTTTGATTAATGGCTGATTGGTTTTGCAGGCTACCCGACAACTGCCAGGAGAAAGTCTCGTTCAGCAGTATTGTCTGACCTTTTCCCGAGGTGGTCTGGTCGTTAATGGTTCCAATCAAGGCGTTGTCCGCAGCCCAGAGTGCCAGAGTTTCTTGCTTCAGCGTGTCGAGAGCAGAGAGTTGCCATTGCATACTGCTAATCAACCCTATGACAGCGGTCGCAAAGATTGCCATCGCCAGCAATACCTCAAGCAGGAGCATTCCGCTTTGTTGCTTCATTGCGCATCCTCAAGGCGAGTGATATCCAGCGGTAGCGATCCGTCACACCGCAGAGTCACGAATTTTGCACCGTCTTCATCTCTGAACATCACGGTAAAAGGCGTCAGTTGACCATCGGGTAAGATCATAATTTGTGGATTTGCATTTTCTGCTGAAGGCGTTACTTCAGGTTTCGCTGGCGCAGCCCAGTCACCGTAAAGCGGTAAACTGTCGCTGTCGGCCAGTTCTTGCCAGTTCCATTTGTGGGTTGAATCCTTTTGCGGCAGGTAAAAAGTCCAGCCTTCAGTGGTCAACCGCAAACCGACCACATGCTTTTCCAGCAACGCCAGGTCTGACGCGTATTTCACCGTCTGCCTGAAGGTGTCGATCCGCTGTAGTAGCTTTCCGCCTGATCCCAGCCGGTCACTTTGCATGGCGATAATGCCCGTAGCTGAGATGGCGATAATGACCACAACCAGCATCACTTCCAGCAACGTGAATCCTTTCTGATGCGTCATGTTTATTGCGATTTTTTGTTATTATCCCAGTTGTTAATGTCATCCGCCGTTCCAGCTTCTCCATCTGGCCCTACGGAGCTGATATCAATAGCGCCATGTTCGCCGGGGCTTATCAGGATATAGTCGTTCCCCCAGGGGTCTGCAGGCAGACGTCGGATATAACCGTCAGTATTGTAATTCTCGGCCTTGGGAGAGAGCTCCGGCGCGGTGATGAGTGCTTCCAGACCTTGTTCCGTTGTGGGGTAGCGATGGTTGTCCAGCTTGTACATGTCCAGCGCATTTTCGAGCGCGACAATGTCGCTGACCGCCTTTTGTCTGTCCGCGCGATCTTTGTTGCCCATCAGATTCGGCACGACCAGGCTTGCCAGAACCCCCAAAATCACAATGACCACCATCAATTCCATGAGGGTAAAGCCACGCTCTGTGGCCCGTGTCTGTTGTTCCATAACCTTTCCTTAGTTCATTAATGAGTTAAGTTGTAAAATTGGCTGCATAACCGAGACGACAATGAACAAAACGATCATCGCCATCACAACGATCAACGCAGGTTCAAAAATTGCCAGCGTCAGTGCGATGCGGTTTTGTAGCTGGATTTCCTGATTTTCTGTTGCCCGCTGCATGAGTTCTCCAAGCTGACCGCTTTTTTCCCCGGAGGCGATCATGTAGAGCATCATCGCGGGAAAAATCTTCGTCTTCTCCAGCGACTGGCTAACGCTGTTGCCCTGGCGAACGCTCTCAGCCGCTTCACCCAGACGCTGGCGTATTTCCTGATTACTCACCCCCTCAGCGGAAAGCGACATAGCTTGTAAAAGAGGAACGCCGCTGCTGTTAAGAATGCTCAGGGCGCGTAAGTAGCGAGCGCTATTGATGGCGCATACTAAAGGCGACGTTAAGCGAAATTGAATTAACCAACGGTGAAATCGATGCCGGTTTCCCTTTTGTTTAAGCCAGAAAGAAAACAGGCATCCACCGCCAATGAGGGTGAGCAGGATCCAAGGGCCATATGCCGACAAAAAATTGCTGATCGCGAGCAGGATCCGAGTGGTGAGCGGCAATGCGTGTTTGAGGTGGATAAACTGCGCTGCGACCTTAGGCACCACGGTGGTGAGCAAAATAATAACCACCAGAATAGCGACCGTAGTGAGCAGGGAAGGATAGATTAAAGCCTGCGTAAGCTTGCTGCGCATTCGCTGGCGCGCTTCGTTAAAATCCGCCAGTCTTTCCAGAACTGCGCCTAACTGACCCACCGTTTCGCCCGCTTTAACGAGCGTGCAAAAGACGGCATCAAACAGGCGGGGATATGCCTGCATCGCAGTTGACAGTGATTGTCCTTCAAGAATGGACTGCCGAAGAGTCGTAATCACATCGGCAAGTTTCTTATTTTCTTTTTGTTGCCGAACCACGTCGAGGGCTTCATCCAGCGGTAATGCTGCGGCGATTAGCGTTGCAATCTGACGCGTAAAAAGCGTTAATTCACTGTGACTGACTCGTGCAGGGAGGGTCTTCAGGGGGATCGCGCGTCGTTGGGGTTTTATCGTTTGCGGCAATAGGGCCTGGCTACGCAGTTGCGCCACCATGTCCCGTTCGCTTGCGGCTTCGCTAACGCCCGTAATACGATTTCCCTTCACATCTGTTGCGGTCCAGCAATATTTCATTCAGGCTGCTCCGTCGGTGTTTGCCCTTCCGATGTCACTCTTAGCACTTCCTCCAGCGATGTAATGCCTTCTGCGGCGACGCGGAGACCGTTTGCCAGCAAACTACGATGGTGACGACGCTGAATTTGCTCCAGATGCTGTTCGTTGGTCTCTGTGTGAATGGCTTCGCGCAGTTCAGGCGTAACAAGTAACAGCTCGTGAATTGCCAGTCGCCCCTGATAGCCGCTATGCCTGCATGCCTCGCAGCCCCCGGCATGCCAGACCTGAGAGGTATTGATCCCTTGAGCCAGCAGGAGTTGCTGTTGCTGGTGGGTGGCAGGGCGCGGTATTTTGCAGTGGTTACACAGTCGTCTTACCAGACGCTGGGCAATAACCCCGACAAGTGATGAAGAAAGCAGAAAAGATTCCACCCCCATATCCCGCAATCGTGTTACGGCTCCGCTGGCGCTGTTTGTATGGAGAGTCGAAAGAACCAGATGTCCGGTCAACGACGCCTGAACAGCAATCTGCGCTGTTTCGGCGTCGCGAATTTCACCTACCATCACGACATCAGGATCCTGACGTAAAATGGCGCGTAGCCCACGGGCAAAAGACATATCTACGCGACTATTGACCTGCGTTTGACCTATCCCTTCCAGTTCATATTCAATCGGATCTTCAACGGTGAGGACGTTACGCTCCGGGCTATTCAGTGCGGAAAGGATGGCGTATAGCGTGGTACTTTTTCCTGAACCCGTTGGGCCGGTGACCAGAATAATGCCGTGGGGGAGGGCAATCAGATCTTTCAGGCTGTGTGTGTCTTCTGCTGACATATCCAGCTTATCGATTGATAACCGCAGGCTGGTTTTATCCAGCAGACGCAAAACGACACGTTCGCCATGCTGTGAGGGGAGCGTAGAGACACGCACATCCACATTCCGCTGGCCTATTTTTAACGTTATGCGGCCATCCTGTGGGAGGCGCTTTTCGGCAATATCCAGCTTGGCCATCACTTTGATACGTGAGATCAGCAGGGCCGCCAGCTTTTTATTAGGCTGAACCACTGGACGCAGAACGCCATCGACGCGAAAGCGGATCCCCATCGTTTTCTCAAATACTTCGATATGAATATCGGATGCATGTTCCTTGATTGCTTCACTGAGTACGGCATTAATTAGTCGTATGACCGGCGCATCGGATTGTTCGTTAAGCAGATCTTCATTGGACTGGATCTCCTCAGAAAGAATGTTGAGATCATCAAGGTTATTCATATCTTCTGCGATCAACTGGGCAGTGCCGCTGTTCTGTTGATACAGGTGCTCGAGTTTTTCCTCAAACTGTTGCGCAGAGAGCCGGGTAAACCGGCTACATTCAGGCGCTGTTGCGGCTACGTCCAGCATAGATTCAAGCGAGGTATTTTCAGCATAAATCAGCTCTTCCTGCTGTACGGCAATACCGTACCGCTGTGCTTTTTTCCACGTAAAGGCTGTCATTTTGCACTGCCGTTATGGAACGGATTTTTGCTGTTTGACTTAGCTGGTGTGGCCACAGAGGAGTCAAATGCGTGGTCATCTAATGATTCAATGGCATCGACATCAATCAGGCTACCGTTTTGCTTGCTACTCCTGTTTTGTTGCATCTCCTTGAAGCCAGTATATTTATCCCTCGAAAGCGAATGGTAGACTTCATCATCTCTGATGATGGTTGGTCGGATGAACACCATCAAGTTGCGTTTATTTTTTTCATTTGAGGTATAGCGAAAAAGTTGCCCAATGAGGGGGATATCACCCAGTAAGGGAACTTTCGAAACCTCTTGTTTACTTGAGTCATCCATCAATCCGCCCAATACCACGGTTTCACCGCTTTTTACCAGGACGGCGTTTTGAATAGTACGGGTATTAAATGTAGGGCCGAGAGTGGATGAGGTTGCCGTAGAATCGACACTGGACACCTCTTGCTCAATTTCCATTAATACGGAATCGCCTTCATTGATTTGCGGCGTAACTTTTAGCTTAGTGCCGACTGTCTTACGTTCGACGGTGCTGTAAATATTATCGCCCGAGGTGGTTTGCGACCCGGAAAGCACCGGAACGTCTTGCCCGGCGTTGAAAGATGCCTCTTTGTTATCGAGTGTCACGATACTCGGAGTAGAAAGAATATCATTCTTGCTATTGCTACTCAGCGCGGTAAGGAGAACCCCCCAGTCGCCGTTGAAGAATCCTGCGGCAAGACCGTTGAAGTTACTGAACAAATCATATGCAGGGTTATCGCTGGTGGTACCGCCCTGTCTCTTGAATTCTTGAACCCCTTGTGCGGCATTGAAAATGGGAAGATTGGTCTTGGTAAACTGCTGCACGCCGACGTTTTTATTGGCCCACTGGACTCCAAGATTAATGCCTTTACCATCCTGAACTTCCACGATGATAGCTTCGACCAGAACCTGGGCGCGGCGAATGTCCAGTTTGGCGATGACATCTTCTAACTGCTGGAGAATACTTTGGTCTGCGGTAATAACCAGCGAGTTGGTTTGTTCATCTGCCGTGATGGATATATCGTTATTGCTGCTGGCAGATGATTTTGAAGCACTGCTTTTTTCATCCTTCATCTTTTGCGTGACGCCGGTTAAAACTTCAACCAGTTTATCTGCTTTGGCATATTTCAAATACCAGACACGGGTGTTGCCCTCACCTTGATCTTGCGTATCCAGCCGGGAAATAAGTTGTGCCATGCGCGCCCGGGCACGATCGGAACCGCTGACAATTAACGCATTACTACGTTTATCTGCAACGATGCGCGTCTGAAGTGTGGCCGGTTTAGCCTCTTTGCCATTTTCTCGCGCCAGGTCATTGAGGACGTCGGCCAGGTCGGTCGCTGAGGCATACTTCAGTGTGAAAACCTGTTCTTTGGCATCACCCATCACATCGACACGTTTAACCACCTCCAACAGACGATTGACGGTTGAGGCTTTGCCGGTGATGATCAATGCATTTGATGGTTCGTAATGCACAACATTACCGACCTTACCGCCATCAAGCATTTGTCGAAGCAAGGGGGACAATACGCGGGCAGGAACGTTTTCCAGTGACACAATACGCGTCACCAGTTCATCTCCTTTGCCGGGTTTCGTCCCGCTAATGAGTCTTCCTGGCATTGTTTTGACTTGCTCTGAACGCACTACCTTAAGTAACCCATTATCAAGAGTAATAATTGAGAAACCGTAGAGATCCAGTACGCTCAGGAAAAACTGATAATATTCATCCTCATTGAAGGTATCATTGCTTCTGACGGATATTGAAGCCTTAACATCGGGATCAATCAGAATGGTTTTACCCATATTTTGGCCGACAATATTGACAAATGTCTGAATGTCCGCATTGTCAAAGTTAGCGGTATAATCGACTGCGAATGCAGTGCGGCAGGAGGCTGCGAGTAAAAGTATCAACGACCAACTTTTCAGTCGCCGATGTAAAACAGTTCTCTCCATTTAGTCTTCCTTTCCATCCTGGAATTGTTGAACTGAAACATTAATTAACCGTGGCGAAGCATTACGTAAGACGGTGAACTGAGCCATTTTAAGGTGCTTAAGCGCATTTTGTGCTTTGCCTAAATTTGCCTGTTGAGTCAACTTGATATTATTTAGCTGAATGGCTATATCCCCAGGTTCGAGGGAAGAATGCTTAAAAAACTGAACCTGCTTTCGTGGCAGAAGGCGTAAACCACGTAAAGTGTTCTTATCCACTACAGGACGGGCATCAATGAAATCAGCCAGCGTTACCGCTTGTTGCTCTTGCTGGGATGCTACCGCCCCCTGAGGCCTGGACGGTTGTGCCAGTTCAGCAAGCAATGTCAGTTGCAGTGTTTGCTCACCAGAAGAAAACATTATCTGATTCTTTGTAATACCCGTAACACGTATTTTGCTGGAGGACTTCAGATAATCATTAATGGCATAAACATTTTGCTCACCATTTTCCTGCAAGATTGCGCGGGAAATGGATTTATTTGAACTATGAATAATTCCGCTGACAACGACCCCGGACAGCAATGCCTCTTGCGCATGCGATTGTTGATGGGGGGAAACATTCATATCTGTATCTAAGGGCACGGATGATAAATGCCATTTTTGTTTTCTGTTTGAGATATTCTCCTGATGAATTTGACTTGATGCTGTCCGCAATGTTTTGTTTTCAAACCACTGTTCATATCCTTTATGTATACAAGCAAAAATACATATAACGCTTGCAAATATCACTATGAGGTAGGCGCCATGATAAAATAGCGTGCTTTTGAATACGTGGCGGATAGTTTTCATAAAATTATGATTAAGAATAACTAACAAGTTAATCTGTTTCTTGTTAATGATAACGATAATATATTTATCCTGCTGCCAGGCGACAAGCGTTTTGGCTCCCACGTTCCTACTTTAGGAAATAATAAATTTTATGGAAAATATGAATATTCATGGATGAGTTCATTTCTGTTTTGACCTCCCGCCAGCAACTGTTGCGGGATAATATCCTTTCCGCGTTTTTGAACGAACAATGGCTGGTATTACATGGGGCAAAAGGCACCGGAAAAAGCACGCTTGCACGCAGTGTAGAAGCGTTATGGCCACATCGGGTGCTAACTCTGGCACCTGTAAATAGAAAAGGTTATAGGTGGGAATGGCAGGTTATCGCAGATACGCAAAAGGTGGGATGTTTAACCGGACGGTCATTTTCTGGCGAGACGATCTGGAGCGAATTACTTGGTCTGATAACCGTTAAGGCATGCGATAAGCCTCTGTTTATTTTGGAAGACGGACATCAGGTCACCACCGGTATTACTGCAACGGTTAAGGCGTTTATCGCCATAATGCCGAAGGCCCGGCTGTTAGTAACCGGTAGATACAGTCTGAGACAGCAGCGCCAGTTACGTACGATGCATCCGCTCTGGTTCGACGTACCCATCCCGGATATTGAGGATTACCGTAGGGTAATCGCACCCTGTATCGAAACGGAACAGGAGGGCCAAGATGCTCTTCCTGAGACATTTATCCGACATATCATGAAACGTTGCCGCGGTAATCTGCATCTGGCGGCGCGTGTCGGGTGGAATCTTACGCGTAATAAAACGAAACAGGGTGAACAACAAACCATCATCACGCCGCTTCAGCAACGTGAAGCGCTGCGTTGTCTGCCTGCGCCTCGTCGAACCGGGGGGACGTGTCTGGCAGTGGTTGTCGTCGCGGCGCTATGTGGTAGCGCTGGCTGGCACTTCAGTCCATTGCTTGACAGATGGTTGCCGCCCATAGCCAGCATATGGCCTGCAGGACAGCCATCGGCTGCATCACTTTCTTCCACAACGCTGACGTCAACGATTATGTCAACTAATGAGTCGCTCGCGCGGCTTTACAGCGTCTGGGGATATGAGGTCAATAAAGGGGAAGCATGGTGCGATCAGGCGTACCGGGCGGGTTTGGTTTGCCTGTCGGGCACTGATACGCTGGAATCGCTTCTGGCCCAGCAACTCCCCTGGATAGCAACGCTAAAGGTAGATAATAGCCTTATACCTGTTGTCGTGATTGGAGAAAGCAACCAGACCATCACCGCCCAGTCGGGTGCTGGTACATGGATTATGGATAAAGCCTGGTTCAGTGAAGTGTGGCAAGGGAATTACACGCTAATGTGGAAACCTTCACCAGACGGTAATGTGAGCATCATGAAGAAAAGCAGCGTCGACGACATTCTCTGGCTGGATATGATGCTGAGTCGCGTGTTGAATGTTGAGGCTGAGAGCACGGGAGAGTGGAGCCCTCTTTTATCGGAAAAAGTCCGCCAGTTTCAAATGCAAAATAAGATTAAGGCTGACGGTATGGTAGGGCGGCTTACTCTTATTCGTCTATGGCAGGCGCTGGATGAAAGCCCAAAACTGATGCATGACGGAGGGAAAGTATGAAAACGGATCATGAATATTATTTTAGCGAAAACCTGCGTTTTGACCGTCCAGATATGCCGCTTACGTTATGGCGGTGCGCGCGTATCGCGCTTTCATGGCTGGGGTTGAGCATTGGCATGGTAATCATAGGCTACTATACGCATAGCGCGTTTATTCAGCATACCGCGACGCCGGCCGTGCCGCCGAGCTTTCGTCTGTCTGACGCGCACTATATATATAAGCAGCAGCCGCTGCCGGAACCGGAAGAGACCGTTGAAGAAGAAGGCGCGGATGATATGCGCAGCGAAGAACCGTCAGCGCCTGACGAGCCTGTTCAAAACGGGGATCTCAAAGCGCGAGTGAAGCAGGCCATAGCGGAAATTGACCAGCAATAACGTCGTTCTGCGAAAGGTTGGTTATTATCGATACAACTTCACTTGCATTAAGCCCGCAGATACGTATAATGCGCGGGCTTGTCTTAATTGACGGCTGGTTCGATATGAGCCACTGATAGTCGATTTGACTATCTGACAATGTTCCCAATCGGGGAACTCTGTAAGAACGGTTACACTCTCCCATCAATCGTAATGGGTTTGAGGAGTAACTATTTCGTCTATAAAATAATTGGAGCTCTGGTCTCATGCAGAACCAAAGAATCCGTATCCGTTTGAAAGCGTTTGATCATCGTCTGATCGATCAATCAACCGCGGAAATCGTCGAGACTGCCAAGCGCACTGGTGCGCAGGTTCGTGGTCCGATCCCGCTGCCGACCCGCAAAGAGCGTTTCACCGTTCTGATCTCTCCGCACGTTAACAAAGACGCGCGTGATCAGTACGAGATCCGTACTCACAAGCGTCTGGTTGACATCGTTGAGCCAACTGAAAAAACCGTTGATGCTCTGATGCGTCTGGACCTGGCTGCCGGTGTAGACGTGCAGATCAGCCTGGGTTAATCAGGTCATCGAGCGATTGAGAGGTTGATACAATGATTGGTTTAGTCGGTAAAAAAGTGGGTATGACCCGCATCTTCACTGAAGATGGCGTCTCTATCCCAGTAACCGTTATCGAAGTTGAAGCAAACCGCGTTACTCAGGTTAAAGATCTGGCTAACGACGGCTACCGCGCTGTTCAGGTTACCACCGGTGCTAAAAAAGCTAACCGTGTAACTAAGCCGGAAGCTGGCCACTTTGCTAAAGCTGGCGTAGAAGCTGGCCGCGGCCTGTGGGAGTTCCGTCTGGCAGATGGTGAAGAATACACCGTTGGTCAGAACATTAGCGTTGAACTGTTTGCTGACGTTAAAAAAGTTGACGTAACCGGTACCTCTAAAGGTAAAGGTTTCGCTGGTACCGTTAAGCGCTGGAACTTCCGTACCCAGGACGCTACTCACGGTAACTCCTTGTCTCACCGCGTTCCGGGTTCTATCGGTCAGAACCAGACTCCGGGCAAAGTGTTCAAAGGCAAGAAAATGGCAGGTCAGCTGGGCAACGAACGTGTAACCGTTCAGAGCCTGGACGTAGTACGTGTTGACGCTGAGCGCAACCTGCTGCTGGTTAAAGGTGGTGTTCCGGGTGCGACCGGTTGCGACCTGATCGTTAAACCAGCTGTGAAGGCGTAAGGGGATAGCAATGGAATTAGTATTGAAAGACGCGCAGAGCGCGCTGACTGTTTCCGAAACTACCTTCGGTCGTGATTTCAACGAAGCGCTGGTTCACCAGGTTGTTGTTGCTTATGCAGCTGGTGCTCGTCAGGGTACTCGTGCTCAGAAGACTCGTGCTGAAGTAACTGGTTCAGGCAAAAAGCCGTGGCGCCAGAAAGGTACCGGCCGTGCGCGTTCAGGTTCTATCAAGAGCCCGATCTGGCGTTCAGGTGGCGTGACCTTCGCTGCTCGCCCGCAGGACCACAGTCAAAAAGTTAACAAAAAGATGTACCGCGGCGCGCTGAAAAGCATCCTGTCCGAACTGGTACGTCAGGATCGTCTGATCGTTGTCGAGAAGTTCTCTGTAGAAGCGCCTAAAACTAAGCTGCTGGCACAGAAACTGAAAGACATGGCTCTGGAAGATGTGCTGATCATCACCGGTGAGCTGGACGAAAACCTGTTCCTGGCTGCGCGCAACCTGCACAAGGTTGACGTACGCGATGCAACTGGTATCGACCCGGTTAGCCTGATCGCCTTCGACAAAGTCGTAATGACTGCTGATGCTGTTAAGCAAGTTGAGGAGATGCTGGCATGATTCGTGAAGAACGTCTGCTGAAGGTGCTGCGTGCACCGCACGTTTCTGAAAAAGCGTCTACTGCGATGGAAAAAACTAACACCATCGTTCTCAAAGTTGCTAAAGACGCGACCAAAGCAGAGATCAAAGCTGCTGTGCAGAAACTGTTTGAAGTCGAAGTCGAAGTCGTTAACACCCTGGTAGTTAAAGGGAAAGTTAAACGTCACGGACAGCGTATCGGTCGTCGTAGCGACTGGAAAAAAGCTTACGTCACCCTGAAGGAAGGCCAGAATCTGGACTTCGTCGGCGGCGCTGAGTAAGTCGGAGGAGTAATACAATGGCAGTTGTTAAATGTAAACCGACATCTCCGGGTCGTCGCCACGTTGTTAAAGTGGTCAACCCAGAGCTGCACAAGGGCAAACCTTTTGCTCCGCTGGTTGAAAAAAACAGCAAATCCGGTGGTCGTAACAACAATGGCCGTATCACCACTCGTCACATCGGTGGTGGTCACAAGCAGGCTTATCGTATTGTTGACTTCAAACGCAACAAAGACGGTATCCCAGCAATTGTTGAACGTCTTGAGTACGATCCGAACCGCTCCGCGAACATCGCGCTGGTTCTGTACAAAGACGGTGAACGCCGTTACATTCTGGCCCCTAAAGGCCTGAAAGCTGGCGACCAGGTTCAATCTGGCGTTGATGCTGCAATCAAAGCAGGTAACACCCTGCCGATGCGCAATATCCCGGTTGGTTCTACCGTTCATAACGTAGAAATGAAACCAGGTAAAGGCGGTCAGCTGGCACGTTCCGCTGGTACTTACGTTCAGATCGTTGCTCGTGATGGTGCTTATGTCACCCTGCGTCTGCGTTCTGGTGAAATGCGTAAAGTCGAAGCAGACTGCCGTGCAACTCTGGGCGAAGTTGGCAATGCTGAGCATATGCTGCGCGTTCTGGGTAAAGCAGGTGCTGCACGCTGGCGTGGTGTTCGTCCTACCGTTCGCGGTACTGCGATGAACCCAGTCGATCACCCACATGGTGGTGGTGAAGGTCGTAACTTTGGTAAGCACCCGGTAACTCCGTGGGGCGTTCAGACCAAAGGTAAGAAGACCCGCAGCAACAAGCGTACTGATAAATTCATCGTACGTCGCCGTAGCAAATAATTTTAGAGGATAAGCCATGCCACGTTCTCTCAAGAAAGGTCCTTTTATTGACCTGCACTTGCTGAAGAAGGTAGAGAAAGCGGTGGAAAGCGGAGACAAGAAGCCCCTGCGCACTTGGTCCCGTCGTTCAACGATCTTTCCTAACATGATCGGTTTGACCATCGCTGTCCATAATGGTCGTCAGCACGTTCCGGTATTTGTTTCCGACGAAATGGTCGGTCACAAACTGGGTGAATTCGCACCGACTCGTACTTATCGCGGCCACGCTGCTGATAAAAAAGCGAAGAAGAAATAAGGTAGGAGGAAGAGATGGAAACTTTAGCTCAACATCGCCATGCTCGTTCTTCTGCTCAGAAGGTTCGCCTTGTTGCAGACCTGATTCGCGGTAAGAAAGTGTCGCAGGCTCTGGATATTCTGACCTACACCAATAAGAAAGCGGCTGTACTGGTTAAGAAAGTCCTGGAATCTGCCATTGCTAACGCTGAACACAACGATGGCGCTGACATTGACGATCTGAAAGTTACGAAAATTTTCGTAGACGAAGGCCCGAGCATGAAGCGCATTATGCCGCGTGCAAAAGGTCGTGCAGATCGCATCCTGAAGCGCACCAGCCACATTACTGTGGTTGTGTCCGATCGCTGAGACTCTGGAGACTAGCAATGGGTCAGAAAGTACATCCTAATGGTATTCGCCTGGGTATTGTAAAACCATGGAACTCAACCTGGTTTGCGAACACCAAAGAATTCGCTGACAACCTGGACAGCGATTTTAAAGTACGTCAGTACCTGACTAAGGAACTGGCTAAAGCGTCTGTATCTCGTATCGTTATCGAGCGTCCGGCTAAGAGCATCCGTGTGACCATTCACACCGCTCGCCCGGGTATCGTTATCGGTAAGAAAGGCGAAGACGTAGAAAAACTGCGCAAAGTCGTAGCTGATATTGCTGGCGTTCCTGCCCAGATCAATATCGCCGAAGTGCGTAAACCTGAACTGGACGCAAAATTGGTTGCTGACAGCATCACTTCTCAGCTGGAACGTCGCGTTATGTTCCGTCGTGCTATGAAGCGTGCTGTACAGAACGCAATGCGTCTGGGCGCTAAAGGTATTAAAGTTGAAGTTAGCGGCCGTCTGGGCGGCGCGGAAATCGCACGTACCGAATGGTACCGCGAAGGTCGCGTACCGCTGCACACTCTGCGTGCTGACATCGACTACAACACCTCTGAAGCGCACACCACTTACGGTGTAATCGGCGTTAAAGTGTGGATCTTCAAAGGCGAGATCCTGGGTGGTATGGCTGCTGTTGAACAACCGGAAAAACCGGCTGCGCAACCTAAAAAGCAGCAGCGTAAAGGCCGTAAATAAGGAGCGTCGCTGATGTTACAACCAAAGCGTACAAAATTCCGTAAAATGCACAAAGGCCGTAACCGCGGTCTGGCTGCTGGCGCGGATGTTAGCTTCGGCAGCTTCGGTCTGAAAGCTGTTGGCCGTGGTCGTCTGACTGCCCGTCAGATCGAAGCAGCACGTCGTGCTATGACCCGTGCAGTTAAGCGTCAAGGTAAGATCTGGATCCGTGTATTCCCGGACAAACCGATCACTGAAAAGCCGCTGGCAGTGCGTATGGGTAAAGGTAAAGGTAACGTGGAGTATTGGGTTGCCTTGATTCAGCCGGGTAAAGTCCTGTATGAAATGGACGGCGTACCGGAAGAGCTGGCCCGTGAAGCATTCAAGCTGGCAGCAGCGAAACTGCCGATTAAAACCACCTTTGTAACTAAGACGGTGATGTAATGAAAGCAAAAGAGCTGCGTGAGAAGAGTGTTGAAGAGCTGAACACCGAGCTGCTGAATCTGCTGCGTGAGCAGTTCAACCTGCGTATGCAGGCTGCAAGTGGCCAGCTGCAACAGTCTCACCTGTTGAAGCAAGTGCGTCGTGATGTCGCACGCGTTAAGACTTTACTGACTGAGAAGGCGGGTGCGTAATGACCGATAAAATCCGTACTCTGCAAGGTCGCGTTGTTAGCGATAAAATGGAGAAATCCATCGTTGTTGCTATCGAACGTTTTGTGAAACACCCGATCTACGGTAAATTCATTAAGCGTACGACCAAACTGCACGTACATGACGAGAACAACGAATGCGGTACTGGTGACGTGGTTGAAATCCGCGAATGCCGTCCGCTGTCCAAGACCAAGTCCTGGACGCTGGTTCGCGTTGTAGAGAAAGCTGTTCTGTAATACAGTAGGCATTCTCAACGAATAAACGGCTCAGCGATGAGCCGTTTATTTTTTCTACCCATATCGTTTGAGCGGTGTTATAATGCCGCGCCCCCGATATGGGGCTTTTTTAACGACCTGATTTTCGGGTCTCAGTAGTAGTTGACATTAGCGGAGCACTAAAATGATCCAAGAACAGACTATGCTGAACGTCGCCGACAACTCCGGTGCACGTCGCGTAATGTGTATCAAGGTTCTGGGTGGCTCGCACCGTCGCTACGCAGGCGTCGGCGATATCATCAAGATCACCATCAAGGAAGCAATTCCGCGTGGTAAGGTCAAAAAAGGTGATGTGCTGAAGGCGGTAGTGGTGCGCACCAAGAAGGGTGTTCGTCGCCCGGACGGTTCTGTCATTCGCTTCGATGGTAATGCATGCGTTATTTTAAACAATAACAGCGAGCAACCTATCGGTACGCGTATTTTTGGGCCGGTAACTCGTGAACTTCGTAACGAGAAGTTCATGAAAATTATCTCTCTGGCACCAGAAGTACTCTAAGGAGCGAATCATGGCAGCGAAGATCCGTCGTGATGACGAAGTTATCGTGTTAACCGGTAAAGATAAAGGTAAACGCGGTAAAGTTAAGAATGTCTTGTCTTCCGGCAAGCTCATTGTTGAAGGTATCAACCTGGTTAAGAAACACCAGAAGCCGGTTCCGGCTCTGAACCAACCAGGCGGCATCGTTGAAAAAGAAGCTGCTATTCAGGTTTCTAACGTTGCAATCTTCAACGCGGCAACCGGCAAGGCTGACCGTGTAGGCTTTAGATTCGAAGACGGCAAAAAAGTCCGTTTCTTCAAATCTAACAGCGAAACTATCAAGTAATTTGGAGTAGTACGATGGCGAAACTGCATGATTACTACAAAGACGAAGTAGTCGCTAAACTCATGACTGAGTTTAACTACAATTCTGTCATGCAAGTCCCTCGGGTCGAGAAGATCACCCTGAACATGGGTGTTGGTGAAGCGATCGCTGACAAGAAACTGCTGGATAACGCAGCAGCTGACCTGACAGCAATCTCCGGTCAAAAACCGCTGATCACCAAAGCACGCAAATCAGTTGCAGGCTTCAAAATCCGTCAGGGCTATCCGATCGGCTGTAAAGTAACTCTGCGTGGCGAACGCATGTGGGAGTTCTTTGAGCGTCTGATCACTATTGCTGTTCCACGTATCCGTGACTTCCGTGGCCTGTCCGCTAAGTCATTCGATGGTCGTGGTAACTACAGCATGGGTGTCCGTGAGCAGATCATCTTCCCAGAAATCGACTACGATAAAGTCGACCGCGTGCGTGGTTTGGATATTACCATTACCACTACTGCGAAATCTGACGAAGAAGGCCGTGCTCTGCTGGCTGCCTTTGACTTCCCGTTCCGCAAGTAAGGTAGGGTTACTGAATGGCTAAGCAATCAATGAAAGCACGCGAAGTAAAGCGCGTAGCTTTAGCTGATAAGTACTTCGCAAAACGCGCTGAACTGAAAGCTATTATCTCTGATGTGAACGCGACCGACGAAGATCGTTGGAACGCAGTTCTGAAGCTGCAGTCTCTGCCGCGTGATTCCAGCCCGTCCCGTCAGCGTAACCGCTGCCGTCAAACAGGTCGTCCGCATGGCTATGTGGGCAAGTTCGGGTTGAGCCGTATCAAACTGCGTGAAGCCGCTATGCGCGGTGAAGTACCAGGCTTGAAAAAGGCTAGCTGGTAATTACCAATTGAATCACGGGAGTAAAGACAGATGAGCATGCAAGATCCGATCGCGGATATGCTGACCCGTATCCGTAACGGTCAGGCCGCGAATAAAGCTGCGGTCACCATGCCTTCCTCCAAGCTGAAAGTGGCAATTGCCAACGTGCTGAAGGAAGAAGGTTTTATTGAAGATTTTAAAGTTGAAGGCGACACCAAGCCGGAACTGGAACTTACTCTTAAGTATTTCCAGGGTAAAGCTGTTGTAGAAAGCATTCAGCGTGTCAGTCGCCCAGGTCTGCGCATTTATAAGCGTAAAGACGAGCTGCCGAAGGTTATGGCTGGCATGGGTATCGCAGTTGTTTCTACCTCTAAAGGTGTTATGACTGATCGTGCAGCGCGCCAGGCTGGTCTTGGTGGCGAAATTATCTGCTACGTAGCCTAATCGGAGGAAAAAATGTCTCGTGTTGCTAAAGCACCGGTCGTTATTCCTGCCGGCGTTGATGTAAAAATCAACGGTCAGGTTATTACGATCAAAGGTAAAAACGGCGAGCTGACTCGTACTCTCAACGATGCTGTTGCAGTAAATCATGCAGATAATGCACTGACCTTCGGTCCGCGTGATGGTTACGCAGATGGATGGGCTCAGGCTGGTACCGCGCGTGCCCTGCTGAATGCAATGGTTGTCGGTGTTACCGAAGGCTTCACTAAGAAGCTGCAGCTGGTTGGTGTAGGTTATCGTGCAGCGGTCAAAGGGAATGTAGTAAACCTGGCTTTAGGTTTCTCTCATCCAGTTGATCATCAGCTGCCGGCAGGTATCACTGCAGAATGTCCGACTCAGACTGAAATCGTGCTGAAAGGCGCTGATAAACAGCTGATCGGTCAGGTTGCGGCAGATCTGCGCGCCTACCGTCGTCCTGAGCCTTACAAAGGCAAGGGTGTTCGTTACGCCGACGAAGTCGTGCGTACCAAAGAGGCTAAGAAGAAGTAAGGTAACACTATGGATAAGAAATCTGCTCGTATCCGTCGTGCGACCCGCGCACGCCGCAAGCTCAAAGAGCTGGGCGCAACTCGCCTGGTGGTACATCGTACCCCGCGTCATATTTACGCACAGGTAATTGCACCGAACGGTTCTGAAGTTCTGGTAGCTGCTTCTACTGTAGAAAAAGCTATCGCTGAACAACTGAAGTACACCGGTAACAAAGACGCTGCAGCAGCTGTGGGTAAAGCTGTCGCCGAACGCGCTCTGGAAAAAGGCATCAAAGATGTGTCCTTTGACCGTTCCGGGTTCCAATATCATGGTCGTGTCCAGGCACTGGCAGATGCTGCCCGTGAAGCTGGCCTTCAGTTCTAAGGTAGAGGTGTAAGATGGCTCACATCGAAAAACAAGCTGGCGAACTGCAGGAAAAGCTGATCGCGGTAAACCGCGTATCTAAAACCGTTAAAGGTGGTCGTATTTTCTCCTTCACAGCTCTGACTGTAGTTGGCGATGGTAACGGTCGCGTTGGTTTTGGTTACGGTAAAGCGCGTGAAGTTCCAGCAGCGATCCAGAAAGCGATGGAAAAAGCCCGTCGCAATATGATTAACGTCGCGCTGAACCACGGCACCCTGCAGCACCCGGTTAAGGGTACTCACACGGGTTCTCGTGTATTCATGCAGCCGGCTTCCGAAGGTACCGGTATCATCGCCGGTGGTGCAATGCGCGCCGTTCTGGAAGTCGCTGGAGTTCGTAACGTTCTGGCTAAAGCGTATGGTTCCACCAACCCGATTAACGTGGTTCGTGCAACTATCGACGGTCTGGAAAATATGAAATCTCCGGAAATGGTCGCTGCCAAGCGTGGTAAATCCGTTGAAGAAATTCTGGGGAAATAAACCATGGCAAAGACTATTAAAATTACTCAAACCCGCAGTGCAATCGGTCGTCTGCCGAAACACAAGGCAACGCTGCTTGGCCTGGGTCTGCGTCGTATTGGTCACACCGTAGAACGCGAGGATACTCCTGCAGTTCGTGGTATGGTCAACGCGGTTTCCTTCATGGTTAAAGTTGAGGAGTAAGAGATGCGTTTAAATACTCTGTCTCCGGCCGAAGGCTCCAAAAAGGCGGGTAAACGCCTGGGTCGTGGTATCGGTTCTGGCCTCGGTAAAACCGGTGGTCGTGGTCACAAAGGTCAGAAGTCTCGTTCTGGCGGTGGCGTACGTCGCGGTTTCGAGGGTGGTCAGATGCCTCTGTACCGTCGTCTGCCGAAATTCGGCTTCACTTCACGTAAAGCAGCGATTACAGCCGAAGTTCGTCTGTCTGACCTGGCTAAAGTTGAAGGCGGTGTTGTAGACCTGAACACGCTGAAAGCAGCTAACATTATCGGTATCCAGATCGAGTTCGCGAAAGTGATCCTGGCTGGTGAAGTCACTACTCCGGTAACTGTTCGTGGCCTGCGTGTTACTAAAGGCGCTCGTGCTGCTATCGAAGCTGCTGGCGGTAAAATCGAGGAATAAGTAGCAGATGGCTAAACAACCGGGATTAGATTTTCAAAGTGCCAAAGGTGGCTTAGGCGAGCTGAAACGCAGACTGCTGTTTGTAATCGGTGCGCTTATTGTGTTCCGTATTGGCTCTTTCATTCCGATCCCTGGTATTGATGCCGCTGTACTTGCCAAACTGCTTGAGCAACAGCGAGGCACCATCATTGAAATGTTTAACATGTTCTCTGGTGGTGCTCTCAGCCGTGCTTCTATCTTTGCTCTGGGGATCATGCCGTATATTTCGGCGTCGATCATTATCCAGCTGCTGACGGTGGTTCATCCAACGTTGGCAGAAATTAAGAAAGAAGGGGAGTCTGGTCGTCGTAAGATCAGCCAGTACACCCGCTACGGTACTCTGGTGCTGGCGATATTCCAGTCGATCGGTATTGCTACCGGTCTGCCGAATATGCCTGGTATGCAGGGCCTGGTAATGAATCCAGGCTTTGCATTCTATTTCACCGCTGTTGTAAGTCTGGTTACAGGGACTATGTTCCTGATGTGGTTGGGCGAACAGATTACTGAACGTGGTATCGGCAACGGTATCTCAATCATTATCTTCGCCGGTATTGTTGCGGGACTCCCGCCAGCCATTGCCCATACTATCGAGCAAGCGCGTCAAGGCGACCTGCACTTCCTCGTGTTGCTGTTGGTTGCAGTATTAGTATTTGCAGTGACGTTCTTTGTTGTATTTGTTGAGCGTGGTCAACGCCGTATTGTGGTAAACTACGCGAAACGTCAGCAAGGTCGTCGTGTCTATGCTGCACAGAGCACACATTTACCGCTGAAAGTGAATATGGCGGGGGTAATCCCGGCAATCTTCGCTTCCAGTATTATTCTGTTCCCGGCGACCATCGCGTCATGGTTCGGGGGCGGGACTGGTTGGAACTGGCTGACAACAATTTCGCTGTATTTGCAGCCTGGGCAACCGCTTTATGTGTTACTCTATGCGTCTGCAATCATATTCTTCTGTTTCTTCTACACGGCGTTGGTTTTCAACCCGCGTGAAACAGCAGATAACCTGAAGAAGTCCGGTGCATTTGTACCAGGAATTCGTCCGGGAGAGCAAACGGCGAAGTATATCGATAAAGTAATGACCCGCCTGACTTTGGTTGGTGCGCTCTACATTACCTTTATCTGCCTGATCCCGGAGTTCATGCGTGATGCAATGAAAGTACCGTTCTACTTTGGTGGGACCTCACTGCTTATCGTTGTTGTCGTGATTATGGACTTTATGGCTCAAGTGCAAACTCTGATGATGTCAAGTCAGTACGAGTCTGCATTGAAGAAGGCGAATCTGAAAGGCTACGGCCGTTAACAGTCGCCCGAGAAGTTACGGAGAGTAAAAATGAAAGTTCGTGCTTCCGTCAAGAAATTATGCCGTAACTGCAAAATCGTTAAGCGTGATGGTGTCATCCGTGTGATTTGCAGTGCCGAGCCGAAGCATAAACAGCGCCAAGGCTGATTTATTCGCATATTTTTCTTGCAAAGTTGGGTTGAGCTGGCTAGATTAGCCAGCCAATCTTTTGTATGTCTGTGCGTTTCCATTTGAGTATCCTGAAAACGGGCTTTTCAGCATGGTGCGTACATATTAAATAGTAGGAGTGCATAGTGGCCCGTATAGCAGGCATTAACATTCCTGATCAGAAACATGCTGTGATCGCATTAACTTCGATCTACGGCGTCGGCAAGACCCGTTCTAAAGCCATTCTGGCTGCAGCGGGTATCGCTGAAGATGTTAAGATCAGTGAGCTGTCTGAAGAACAAATCGACACGCTGCGTGACGAAGTTGCCAAATTTGTCGTTGAAGGTGATCTGCGCCGTGAAGTTAGCATGAGCATCAAGCGCCTTATGGACCTTGGTTGCTATCGCGGTTTGCGTCATCGTCGTGGTCTCCCGGTTCGCGGTCAGCGTACCAAGACCAACGCACGTACCCGTAAGGGTCCGCGCAAACCGATCAAGAAATAATCGGGGTGATTGAATAATGGCAAAGGCACCAATTCGTGCACGTAAACGTGTAAGAAAACAAGTCTCTGACGGCGTGGCTCATATCCATGCTTCTTTTAACAACACCATCGTTACCATTACTGATCGTCAGGGTAACGCACTGGGTTGGGCAACAGCCGGTGGTTCCGGTTTCCGTGGTTCTCGCAAATCCACTCCGTTTGCAGCTCAGGTTGCAGCAGAGCGTTGCGCTGAAGCCGTAAAAGAATACGGTATCAAGAATCTGGAAGTTATGGTCAAAGGACCGGGTCCAGGTCGCGAATCTACTGTTCGTGCTCTGAACGCCGCTGGTTTCCGCATCACTAATATTACTGATGTGACTCCGATCCCTCATAACGGTTGTCGTCCGCCGAAAAAACGTCGCGTATAACGCTGTCGTTTCTAGGATTGTTGGAGAAAGAAAATGGCAAGATATTTGGGTCCTAAGCTCAAGCTGAGCCGTCGTGAGGGCACTGACTTATTCCTTAAGTCTGGCGTTCGCGCGATCGATACCAAGTGTAAAATTGAACAAGCTCCTGGCCAGCACGGTGCGCGTAAACCGCGTCTGTCTGACTATGGTGTGCAGTTGCGTGAAAAGCAAAAAGTTCGCCGTATCTATGGTGTGCTGGAGCGTCAGTTCCGTAACTACTACAAAGAAGCAGCACGTCTGAAAGGCAACACCGGTGAAAACCTGTTGGGTCTGCTGGAAGGTCGTCTGGACAACGTTGTATACCGTATGGGCTTCGGTGCCACTCGTGCAGAAGCACGTCAGCTGGTCAGCCATAAAGCAATTATGGTAAACGGTCGTGTTGTTAACATCGCTTCTTATCAGGTTAGTCCGAATGACGTTGTTAGCATTCGTGAGAAAGCGAAGAAGCAGTCTCGCGTGAAAGCCGCTCTGGAGCTGGCTGAGCAGCGTGAAAAGCCAACCTGGCTGGAAGTTGATGCTGGCAAGATGGAAGGTACGTTCAAGCGTAAGCCGGAGCGTTCTGATCTGTCTGCGGACATTAACGAACACCTGATCGTCGAGCTTTACTCCAAGTAAAGCTTAGTACCAAAGAGAGGACACAATGCAGGGTTCTGTGACAGAGTTTCTAAAACCGCGCCTGGTAGATATCGAGCAAGTGAGTTCGACGCACGCCAAGGTGACCCTTGAGCCTTTAGAGCGTGGCTTTGGCCATACTTTGGGTAACGCACTGCGCCGTATTCTGCTCTCATCGATGCCGGGTTGCGCGGTGACCGAGGTTGAGATTGATGGTGTACTACATGAGTACAGCACCAAAGAAGGCGTTCAGGAAGATATCCTGGAAATCCTGCTCAACCTGAAAGGGCTGGCGGTGAGAGTTCAGGGTAAAGATGACGTTATTCTTACCTTGAATAAATCTGGCATTGGCCCTGTGACTGCAGCCGACATTACCCATGATGGTGATGTCGAAATCGTCAAGCCACAGCACGTGATCTGCCACCTGACCGATGAGAACGCATCTATTAGTATGCGCATCAAAGTTCAGCGCGGTCGTGGTTATGTGCCGGCTTCTACCCGAATTCATTCGGAAGAAGATGAGCGCCCAATCGGCCGTCTGCTGGTCGACGCATGCTACAGCCCTGTAGAGCGTATTGCCTACAATGTTGAAGCAGCGCGTGTAGAACAGCGTACCGACCTGGACAAGCTGGTCATCGAAATGGAAACCAACGGCACAATCGATCCTGAAGAGGCGATTCGTCGTGCGGCAACCATTCTGGCTGAACAACTGGAAGCTTTTGTTGACTTACGTGATGTACGTCAGCCGGAAGTTAAAGAAGAGAAACCAGAATTCGATCCGATCCTGCTGCGCCCTGTTGACGATCTGGAATTGACTGTCCGCTCTGCTAACTGCCTCAAAGCAGAAGCTATCCACTATATCGGTGATCTGGTACAGCGTACTGAGGTTGAGCTTCTTAAGACGCCTAACCTTGGTAAAAAATCTCTTACTGAGATTAAAGACGTGCTGGCTTCCCGTGGACTGTCTCTGGGCATGCGCCTGGAAAACTGGCCACCGGCAAGCATCGCTGACGAGTAACCGGATCACAGGTTAAGGTTTTACTGAGAAGGATAAGGTCATGCGCCATCGTAAGAGTGGTCGTCAACTGAACCGCAACAGCAGCCATCGCCAGGCTATGTTCCGCAATATGGCAGGTTCACTGGTTCGTCATGAAATCATCAAGACGACTCTGCCGAAAGCGAAAGAGCTGCGTCGCGTAGTTGAGCCGCTGATTACTCTTGCCAAGACTGATAGCGTAGCTAATCGTCGTCTGGCATTCGCCCGTACTCGTGATAACGAGATCGTGGCAAAACTGTTTAACGAACTGGGCCCGCGTTTCGCGAGCCGCGCCGGTGGTTACACTCGCATTCTGAAGTGTGGTTTCCGTGCAGGCGACAACGCGCCGATGGCATACATCGAGCTGGTTGATCGTTCAGAGAAAACAGAAGCTGCTGCAGAGTAATCTGTAGTAACGTAAAAAAACCCGCCTCGGCGGGTTTTTTTATATCCGCCATATCCCCACTTATCTACAATATCTGTACTCTTTTTGTTCATCCCCTGGAGCGTCATATGTGGTTACTGGACCAGTGGGCGGAGCGCCATATTATTGCTGCACAGTCTAAAGGCGAGTTTGATGATTTACCTGGTACAGGCGAACCGCTTACTCTTGACGATGATTCCCATATTCCGCCTGAACTTCGGGCCGGATACCGTTTATTAAAAAATGCAGGCTGCCTTCCACCTGAGCTTGAGCAGCGCAGAGAGGCGATCCAGCTGCTTGAAATACTCGCGGGGATCCGCAAAGATGATCCCAGTTATCAGGAAGTCAGTCGAAGGTTGTCGCTACTGGAGCTAAAACTTCGCCAGGCTGGACTTAGCACCGAATTTTTACACGGCGAATACGCAGATAAGCTGCTACAGAAGATCAACGACAAATAGCGGAGAGAGCATGTACCGAATTGGTGAATTAGCGAAGCTGGCTGACGTGACGCCGGATACTATCCGTTACTATGAAAAGCAGCAGATGATGGAACATGAAGTACGTACCGAAGGCGGGTTTCGCCTCTACACGGAAAGTGATCTTCAGCGTCTTAAGTTTATTCGTTATGCCCGTCAGCTTGGTTTTACACTGGAGTCGATTCGCGAACTGCTTTCGATCCGCATAGATCCAGAGCACCATACCTGCCAGGAATCAAAAGGGATCGTTCAGGAAAGATTACAAGAGGTCGAAGCGCGCATAGCGGAGCTTCAGGCGATGCAACGATCGTTACAGCGATTAAATGATGCGTGCTGTGGTAAAGCACACAGCAGTGTGTACTGTTCTATTCTTGAAGCACTTGAACAAGGCGCCAGCGGGACACTATCAGACCGTTGATTTTTTGCACGGTCAGGTCTACACTCCCGGCGTAAATTACCCCACAAACTGGAGAGAGTATGAGCCGTTATCAGCATACCAAAGGACAGATAAAGGACAACGCCATTGAGGCGCTTCTGCATGATCCACTGTTCAGGCAGCGCGTTGAGAAAAATAAGAAAGGGAAAGGAAGTTATCTACGTAAAGGTAAACATGGCAATCGGGGAAACTGGGAGGCCAGTGGCAAGAAAGTGAAGCACTTTTTTACCACTGGCCTTTTTGTTTCAGTGAACGCTTAAGAGCGGTTATTCTGTTCTTTCAGCAGGTCACGAATTTCACTTAGTAATACTTCTTCTTTAGATGGTGCTGGGGGCGCCGCTGGCTCTTCAGCTTTTTTACGATTCAATTTATTGATCAGTTTGATTGCCATAAAGATAGCAAACGCAACAATAATGAAATCGAAGACATTCTGAATGAATACGCCGTAATGCATGACCACCGCCGGGATGTCTCCCTGCGCATCACGTAACGTTAAAGCAAACTGTTTAAAATCAATCCCACCAATTAACAACCCCAGTGGCGGCATGATGATATCGGCAACCAGTGATGAAACGATCTTACCGAATGCCGCACCAATAATGACACCCACTGCCAAATCGACAACATTCCCGCGCATCGCGAATTCGCGAAACTCTTTAATAATGCTCATTTTATTCTCCCTATGCAGCTGACGTTTATAAGTTTAACAAATGTTTAGGCAATTTCCATTTATGTATTGCTGAAAGGAAAAATTATTAGGCCCTGATAAATAAAGGGAAATAAAAAAGGCGCTATATTAGCGCCTAAATTATTACAGGAAGAAGGGGCTTGGCTGGAATAAGCGCTCGACGTCGGTAATAAACTTTTTATCTGTCAGGAACATAATAACGTGATCGCCTTGTTCAATACGCAGGTTGTCATTGGCAATCATCACATCATTACCCCGTACAACAGCGCCAATAATGGTGCCGGGCGGAAGTTTAATTTCATCAATCGAGCGACCTACTACCCGTGATGTTGTCTCATCACCGTGTGCGACGGCTTCAATGGCTTCCGCTACGCCGCGGCGTAGTGATGAAACACCAACAATATCAGCTTTACGAACATGGCTCAGGAGTGCGGAGATGGTCGCCTGCTGCGGTGAAATCGCAATATCGATCACGCTGCCCTGCACCAGATCGACGTACGCTCTGCGTTGGATCAGCACCATCACTTTCTTGGCGCCCATTCGTTTAGCCAGCATCGCCGACATGATGTTAGCTTCATCGTCATTGGTCACCGCGATGAACAGATCAACCTGATCGATGTGTTCTTCCGCCAGAAGCTCTTGATCCGAAGCATCGCCAAAAAAGACGATCGTATTTTGCAGTTTCTCTGCAAGCTCCGATGCGCGCTGCTGATTACGCTCGATCAGTTTGACGCTGTAATCTTTTTCCAGACGCCGCGCGAGCCCTGCACCGATATTACCGCCACCGACTAACATAATGCGTTTGTACGGCTTTTCCAGACGCTGTAGCTCGCTCATGACGGCGCGAATGTGCTGTGATGCCGCGATAAAGAAGACTTCATCACCCGCTTCAACGATGGTAGAACCCTGCGGGCGAATTGGCCTGTCATGACGGAATATCGCCGCAACGCGGGTATCGATATGCGGCATGTGATCGCGCATGGTCGACAACGCATTACCGATTAGCGGTCCGCCGTAATAAGCTTTCACGACCGCCAGACTGACTTTGCCCTCGGCAAAATTCACGACCTGCAATGCGCCCGGATATTCAATCAGGCGATAAATGCTATCGATAACCAGTTGCTCAGGCGCAATCAGATGATCGATTGGGACGGCATCGGATTGAAATAGCTTGTCTGCATCGCGAACGTAATCCGGTGAACGAATACGGGCGATACGGTTAGGAGTATTAAACAGGGAATAAGCTACCTGGCAGGCAACCATATTTGTTTCATCTGAGCTGGTTACGGCAACCAGCATATCGGCATCGTCGGCACCAGCTTCACGCAATACACGGGGATGTGAACCATGTCCTTGCACGACGCGGAGATCAAACTTGTCCTGCAAGCTGCGCAGGCGCTCACCATTGGTATCGACTACCGTGATATCGTTGTTCTCTCCGACCAGGTTTTCAGCCAGCGTACCGCCAACTTGCCCTGCGCCAAGAATGATAATTTTCATCAGTCGCGACCCGTTATCTCATCACTTTTTGATTAGCTTAGCGTAAAAGAAGCCATCGCCATCTTCTGCACCCGGTAAATTCTGACGTCCCGGCTGCGCTGGCGTACCGGTTTCGCTTAACACCGCATCCGGTGTGCGTGCAAGGAACGCGGCGATCTGCTGTTGGTTTTCTTCTGGCAGAATAGAACAGGTTGCATAGACCAGCGTGCCGCCCGGCTTAAGGTGTGTCCAGGTCGCGTTGAGGATCTCGGCCTGCAACTGAGCGAGTTCGGCAATATCACGATCGCGACGCAGCCATTTGATATCCGGATGGCGACGGATCACACCAGTGGCAGAACATGGAGCGTCCAGCAAAATACGGTCAAACTGTTGCTTACCGCACCACTGCTGCGGATAGCGACCATCACCCTGCTTCACGGTTGCTTTCATACCCAGGCGTTTCAGGTTGTCATACACGCGAGACAGGCGTTTATCGTCGACATCGACTGCCATCACGTTCGCATTTGGCGCGACCTCCAGAATATGGGTGGTCTTGCCGCCGGGAGCGCAACATAAATCAAGGATCTGCTCTCCGTTTTGTGGCTGCAGATAGCTGACGCAACCCTGGGCAGAGGCATCCTGAACGGTGACCCAACCTTGCTCAAAACCTGGCAGGGCGAGCACGGGGGCTGGTGTTTCCAGACGGACCGCATCCGGGTAATCCGGATGAGGGAAACCGGTCAATCCTGCTTCGGCGAGTAGTTCCAGCCAGGCGTCGCGCGTATGGTGGTTGCGATTAACACGGAGCCACATTGGCGGGCGTTGATTATTAGCCTCAAGGATGGCTTCCCATTGCTGTGGATAAGCGGCTTTAATACGTTTTACCAGCCAGGAGGGGTGTAAGAAACGTAGATCGCTTTGTGCGAACTCGGTCAGTAGTTCTTCCTGACGGCGCTGGAACTGGCGTAATACACCATTGATCAGCCCTTTCAACTGCGGACGCTTAATCACTACCGCGCCTTCTACGGTTTCGGCCAGCGCAGCATGGGGTGGGATACGGGTATGCAGCAGTTGGTAGAAGCCCACCATGATCAGGTAGTGAACGGTACGCTGTTTGCCCGTCATCGGACGTTCCATCAGTTGCTGGATCATCCACTCCAGTTGCGAGAGTGTGCGCAATACGCCGAAGCAAAGCTCTTGCAACAGCGCTTTATCTTTATCGGCAACTTTTTGCTGCATGGCGGGCAGCACGTTGCTTAATGATTGCCCCTTTTCGACAACCTGCTCGACGGCCTGGGCTGCCATACTGCGTAAATTAAGATGTTTTTTCATAAGTGCAAAAATAAAAATGCCCGGTCACACCGGGCTTAAAGAGATGAACCGTCAGGCCAGACGGTTTCCGGGCACAAACCACTCCCGGCGCGAATTAAGCAGATCCTGCGCACTCATGGCTTTTTTGCCTGCAGGCTGCAAAGAGACGAGATTCAGGATGCCGTCGCCTGTTGCAACCTGGATACCCTGACGGTTCGCTTCCAGAATTGTGCCTGGTTCAGCGTTAACGGGCGTATCGATAACCGTCGCCTGCCAAATTTTTACTGGTTGCTCGTCGATGACGATATAGCTCATTGGCCACGGGTTAAAGGCGCGGATGCAGCGCTCCAACTGAGCGGCCGAAAGTGACCAGTCGATACGGGCCTCTTCTTTACTGAGTTTCTCTGCATGCGTAACCAGTGATTCATCTTGTACCACGGGGTTTATCGTGCCAGCAGCCAACTGTTTTAGCGTTTCAATCAGCCCCTGAGGCCCCAGGTCCGCCAGCTTGTCGTATAAAGAACCGCTGGTATCTTCTGCCGTAATCGGGCAGGAGAGCTTAAGCAACATATCACCGGTGTCGAGACCAACATCCATTTGCATGATGGTAACGCCCGTTTCGCTATCGCCAGCCCACAGTGAACGTTGAATCGGTGCTGCGCCACGCCAGCGTGGAAGCAGGGAACCGTGAACGTTGATACAACCCAGGCGCGGCATTTCCAGCACGGCTTTTGGCAGAATCAGTCCATATGCCACTACCACCATCACGTCTGCGTGTAAATCAGCAACCAATTGTTGGTTTTCCTGAGGGCGAAGAGAGACGGGCTGGAATACCGGTATCCCTTTTTCTTCTGCCAACACTTTTACCGGGCTGGGCATCAGCTTTTTACCGCGTCCCGCAGGGCGGTCCGGTTGGGTAAACACGCCAACGACGTTATGTCCAGAAGACAACAGCGCGTCAAGGTGACGCGCTGCAAAGTCAGGTGTACCCGCAAAAATAATACGTAGTGAGTCTGACACGTTGATTCTTGTCCTTAAGCTCGGGCGTTCAGGCGGTCGAGTTTTTCAACTTTCTGACGAATACGTTGTTGCTTCAACGGAGACAGATAATCGATAAACAGTTTACCGACCAGGTGATCCATTTCATGTTGAATGCAGATAGCGAGCAGGCCATCGGCTTCCAGTTCAAAAGATTTACCGTCGCGATTGAGCGCACGAATTTTTACTTTCTCAGCGCGTGGTACTAACGCACGCTGTTCGGGGATAGACAGGCAACCTTCTTCAATGCCGGTTTCGCCATCTTTCTCCAGCAGCTCTGGGTTGATTAAAACCAACTGCTCGTCGCGATTTTCAGAGACATCAATAACAATGATGCGCTGATGGATATCGACCTGTGTTGCCGCCAGACCGATACCCTCTTCTGCGTACATCGTTTCGAACATATCATCAACGATACGCTGAATTTCTGCATTCACTTCTTCAACCGGTTTTGCGACTTTGCGAAGGCGCTCGTCCGGAATATGTAACACTTGCAAAACTGACATAGTTATCCAGAGTTGTGTTCAGGAGTTGAAAAGATTATTACCTCTATTCTAGACAAAACCCCCTCTGATTGACAGCATCAGTGACCAATCGCAAAGATTGCCAGGACTGCTTGTGGCAGGGGAGCAGGGATGACCCAAATTGAAATTTGGCTACGTTTAGCGCAAGTGAATGAACTGTATGGTGATGAGATGGTGCGTCTTGCCCACTGGCTCAATGCCCAACCTTGTATTAACAACACGATACTCCAGCACGCAGGATTATCTTCCCGCCAGGCAATGCGCTTTTTAACCTTTTCAGAGCAGTTACTGGAAAAAACGCTGCGCTGGTTGGAGCAGTCGAATCACCATTTAGTGGTTGCCGACAGCGAGCATTATCCGCCCCAGCTGCGCGCGATTGAAGATTATCCTGGGGTACTTTTCGTTGCCGGTACTCCCGCATGCCTGCATTCATTTCAGGTGGCCGTCGTCGGTAGTCGCCAGCATTCATGGTATGGCGAACGTTGGGGGCGATTATTTTGCGAAAAGCTTGCCGCGTTTGGGGTGACGATAACCAGTGGGCTGGCCCGGGGAATTGATGGCGTGGCGCATCATGCGGCGATAAACCGACAAGGCACGAGTATTGCGGTGCTGGGAAATGGGCTTGAGACCATTCATCCACGACAGCATGTCCGTCTCGCCGAACGTCTGATCGATTCCGGAGGCGCATTGGTGTCTGAGTTCCCATTAGATACGATCCCGCTGCCGCGCAATTTTCCCCGACGAAATCGCATTATCAGTGGTCTAAGTAAAGGTGTCCTGGTCGTTGAGGCCGCGCAACGTAGCGGTTCATTGGTCACGGCACGCTGTGCGCTGGAGCAGGGGCGGGAGGTTTTTGCTTTGCCTGGGCCGATTGGGAGTCCGGGAAGTGAAGGCCCACATTGGCTTATTCAGCAGGGAGCCACGCTTGTGACCGCACCAGAGGAAATTCTGGAAAATTTGCAATATGGGCTGCAATGGTTGCCAGATGAACCTGAAAAATCAATTTATTCGCCAGATCACGAAGAGGTGGCATTGCCATTTCCTGAGCTCCTGGCTAACGTAGGAGATGAGGTAACACCTGTTGACGTCGTCGCTGAACGTGCCGGCCAACCTGTGCCAGAGGTAGTGGCTCAACTACTCGAACTGGAGTTAGCAGGATGGATCGCAGCTGTACCCGGCGGCTATGTCCGATTGAGGAGGGCATGCCATGTTCGACGTACTAATGTATTTGTTTGAGACATATATCCATAACGAAGCTGAGCTGCGAGTGGATCAGGACAAACTGGAACGGGATCTTACCGACGCTGGTTTTGATCGTGAAGACATCTACAACGCGTTACTGTGGCTGGAAAAGCTTGCTGATTATCAGGATGGCCTTGCCGAACCTATGCAGCTAGCATCTGATCCTCTTTCTCTGCGTATTTATACGGCAGAAGAATGTGAACGGCTGGATGCGAGTTGTCGCGGATTCTTGCTATTCCTGGAGCAGATTCAGGTGCTAAACCTCGAAACGCGAGAAATGGTAATTGAGCGCGTACTCGCGCTGGATACGGCAGAGTTTGATCTGGAAGACCTGAAGTGGGTGATCCTGATGGTGCTATTCAACATTCCAGGTTGTGAAAATGCCTATCAGCAAATGGAAGAATTACTCTTTGAAGTGAATGAAGGTATGCTGCATTAATCAATCTTCATTCAGTATGAGTTGTTATGGCTAAATCAGCACTGTTTACGGTGCGTAAAAACGAGCCCTGCCCACAATGCGGGGCTGAACTGGTTATTCGCTCCGGGAAACACGGTCCGTTTCTCGGTTGTTCACACTATCCAGAATGCGATTATATCCGTCCGCTGAAATCATCTGCAGACGGGCATATTGTCAAAGTTCTGGAGGGTAAGTTTTGCCCTGCATGTGGCGCTGAGTTGGTATTGCGACAGGGGCGATTCGGTATGTTTATCGGATGCAGTGACTATCCTGCATGCGAGCACACCGAGCTTATCGACAAGCCTGATGAAACAGCAATAGTCTGTCCTCAATGCCAGACCGGTCACCTGGTCCAGCGGCGTTCCCGTTATGGCAAAACTTTTTACTCCTGCGATCGCTATCCGGAGTGCCAGTTTGTTATTAACTTCAAACCGTTAGCTGGAGAATGTCCAGAGTGTCATTATCCGCTACTCATCGAAAAGAAAACCGCGCAGGGTGTGAAGCATTTCTGTGCCAGTAAACAATGTGGAAAGCCGATTTCGGCGGAATAAAAAAGTGAATAATAACCTGCCCACAGGCCCTATCGCTGCTGCAATAGAGGTACTGAACCAAGAGAAAGTCATCGCCTATCCAACAGAAGCTGTATTTGGTGTCGGCTGCGATCCCGACAGCGAAACGGCAGTAAGTCGTTTGTTGGAATTAAAACAACGTCCGGTCGAGAAAGGCTTAATTTTGATTGCGGCCAACTTTGAGCAACTTAAGCCCTATATTGACGATAGCTCGCTTACTGATACTCAACGTGAGGCTATCTTCGCTCGCTGGCCTGGTCCCGTCACCTTTGTTTTCCCGGCGCTTGCGACTACACCTCGTTGGTTGACCGGTCGTTTTGATTCGCTGGCCGTGCGTGTCACCGATCATCCGCTGGTGGTTGCACTGTGCCAGGCTTATGGCAAACCTATAGTTTCCACCAGTGCTAATTTGAGTGGCTTACCGCCTTGCCGAACGGTAGAGGAAGTCCGCGCGCAGTTCGGTATAGACTTTCCCGTTGTTGAAGGAGAGACCGGAGGGCGATTGAATCCTTCGGAGATCCGTGATGCACTGACGGGTGAACAGTTTCGACAGGGGTAATATGAAAGAAGCCTATGCTGTTTTTGGTAATCCGATAGCGCACAGTAAATCGCCTTTTATTCATCAGCAATTTGCAGAGCAGCTGAAGATTGATTACTCCTATGGACGCGTACTGGCGCCGATCAATGACTTTGTGAATTCGCTGAACGCCTTTTTTGCTGAGGGGGGGAAGGGGGCAAATGTCACCGTTCCTTTTAAAGAAGAGGCGTTTGCGCGTGCCGATGAATTAACAGAGCGGGCATCGCTAGCTGGAGCAGTTAACACCCTTAAACGGCTGGAGGATGGACGTTTGCTGGGAGATAACACGGATGGTATCGGTTTATTAAGCGATCTTGAGCGTTTATCTTTCATTCGTCCCGGATCGCGAATTCTGCTGATTGGTGCGGGCGGTGCATCCCGTGGGGTATTGCTACCTCTTCTTTCTATGGATTGTGCGGTAACCATTGTTAATCGTACGGCCTACCGCGCTGAAGAACTGGCACAGCTCTTCTCTCATACCGGTAGCGTGCAGGCGGTGGGAATGGACGAACTTGATAATCGCAGCTTTGATCTGATTATTAACGCGACGTCCAGCGGTATTAGCGGTGAGGTCCCGTCTATTCCTGCATCTCTTATCCATCCCTCCGTCTACTGCTACGACATGTTTTATCAGAAAGGGAATACGCCGTTCCTTTCCTGGTGTGAAAAGCATGGGGCGAAACAGTATGCCGATGGTCTGGGGATGCTGGTGGGGCAAGCTGCACATGCTGTTTTACTCTGGCATGGTGTTTTACCCCAGATTGAGCCGGTCATTAAAAGCATGCAACAGGAATTGTCGGCATGAATCAGGCGATCCAGTTTCCCGATCGAGAAGAATGGCGGACGGATGTAAATGCCATTGTTTTCCCTGCAATGGTTCATGGTATGCAGTTAACATGTGCCATATCGGGAAAGATGTTGGCGTCCCGCTTTGGCGGCGACACGCCTGAACAGTGGCTGGAAACCTTTCGATTACATCGCTGGGACCTGGAAGAAGAGGCCGAAGCATTGATCCAGGACCAGCAGGAAGACGCTCAGGGTTGGGTGTGGTTACTCTGACTTAAATACTCATCTTTCCACTTAACATAGTTGTTAGCTGAGTATTGCAAGCCTGCTTTCTCTTCATCGCTTAATGGACGAATCTGCTTAACCGGGCTTCCCAGGTACAGATATCCACTCTCCAGGCGTTTGTTTTGCGGAACCAGGCTTCCCGCCCCAATCATAACGTCGTCTTCAACAACGACACCGTCCAACAGAATCGATCCCATGCCGACTAATACGCGGTTACCAATGGTACAACCGTGCAGCATGACTTTATGACCAACTGTGACATCTTCACCTACGATCAGCGGATTACCCTGCGGATTGGATGTAGATTTATGTGTGACATGTAGAACGCTGCCGTCCTGAATGTTTGTACGCGCACCGATTTGCACGTAGTTCACGTCGCCACGGATCGCGACCAGTGGCCAAATTCCGACATCATCAGCCAAACGAGCATCGCCAATGACGACACTACTGGTGTCGATCATCACGCGTTTTCCGATCTGTGGGAAAAGATCCTTATAAGGGCGCAGTACATCAGACATGTTTACCTCAGCGAAAATAGAGCGGTAATGAAGACTTTGGTTGGATTATCGAGACTGTGCAAGTGATTTATCTATCAAAAATCAGCCAAATTGCGCAGGAATATAGCGAAAGGGGTGAAAAACAAGCATTCAGCAAAAAAGATCCAAAAAACACTTGTGCTAAAAAATGGGATCCCTATAATGCGCCTCCATCGACACGGCGGATGTGAATCACTTCACGCAAACAGCCCGGTCGGTTGAAGAGAAAAACCTGAAAATGAGGGTTGACTCTGAAAGAGGAAAGCGTAATATACGCCACCT
>NZ_JAOWDM010000078.1:0-5507 GCF_030334645.1 Citrobacter sp. Cc139 | reverse complement strand
GGTGATGCTGCCAACTTACTGATTTAGTGTATGATGGTGTTTTTGAGGTGCTCCAGTGGCTTCTGTTTCTATCAGCTGTCCCTCCTGTTCAGCTACTGACGGGGTGGTGCGTAACGGCAAAAGCACCGCCGGACATCAGCGCTATCTCTGCTCTCACTGCCGTAAAACATGGCAACTGCAGTTCACTTACACCGCTTCTCAACCCGGTACGCACCAGAAAATCATTGATATGGCCATGAATGGCGTTGGATGCCGGGCAACCGCCCGCATTATGGGCGTTGGCCTCAACACGATTTTCCGCCATTTAAAAAACTCAGGCCGCAGTCGGTAACCTCGCGCATACAGCCGGGCAGTGACGTCATCGTCTGCGCGGAAATGGACGAACAGTGGGGATACGTCGGGGCTAAATCGCGCCAGCGCTGGCTGTTTTACGCGTATGACAGGCTCCGGAAGACGGTTGTTGCGCACGTATTCGGTGAACGCACTATGGCGACGCTGGGGCGTCTTATGAGCCTGCTGTCACCCTTTGACGTGGTGATATGGATGACGGATGGCTGGCCGCTGTATGAATCCCGCCTGAAGGGAAAGCTGCACGTAATCAGCAAGCGATATACGCAGCGAATTGAGCGGCATAACCTGAATCTGAGGCAGCACCTGGCACGGCTGGGACGGAAGTCGCTGTCGTTCTCAAAATCGGTGGAGCTGCATGACAAAGTCATCGGGCATTATCTGAACATAAAACACTATCAATAAGTTGGAGTCATTACCGACAAAACGTTGGTTTATAGCTCTTACTGAATAATAAAATTATTATAGATATCCCTCACATATCCACGACTTGAAATTAGCATTTTTCCTGTTTTTTGTTACACCGCGTTTTCTTTTCATTATTCTCACGCGATCAATATTAACGTCCGAAATCGTTATCACGCGTCCTGTCTGATTTTAAAATTTTTGCGCTGAAATGTGGCTTACGTTTCAATTTTGCACCACTTCAGGGCGCTGCATTTATTTTTTCCTGTCTACACTCTGCATATTGCGCCGAATAATCGTGCGCAAAAACCTGGCACTACCTTTGCTTAAAAGAGTATGGCCAAAGCCACAGACCGGTAAAAGACGTTTTCAGAACGTTTTCATAACAATAATTCCTCCACACAGGATGCTCTATGAAAAAGATGATAATAGCCAGCCTGGCTGCGGCCGGCGTGCTCCTTGCGATTGCAAATCAGGCGCATGCCGGCGCAACACTTGATGCCGTAAAGAAAAAAGGGTTTGTGCAATGCGGGATCAGTGACGGGTTGCCTGGCTTCTCTTACGCCGATGCGAGCGGTAAATTTTCAGGTATTGATGTCGACGTATGCCGAGGCGTTGCCTCCGCCGTATTTGGCGATGATACCAAAGTAAAATATACCCCACTTACCGCCAAGGAACGTTTTACCGCGTTACAGTCTGGCGAAGTCGACATGCTCTCGCGTAATACCACATGGACCTCCTCTCGTGATGCAGGTATGGGCATGTCTTTCACTGGCGTAACCTATTACGATGGCATTGGTTTTCTTACCCACAATAAAGCCGGCCTGAAGAGCGCCAAAGAACTGGATGGCGCAACGGTGTGTATTCAGGCAGGAACCGATACCGAACTGAACGTGGCTGACTACTTTAAAGCCAACAATATGAAGTACACCCCTGTCACTTTTGACCGCTCGGATGAATCGGCTAAGGCACTGGAATCAGGACGTTGCGATACGCTGGCCTCCGACCAGTCGCAGTTGTACGCCCTGCGAATCAAGCTGAGCAATCCTGCAGAATGGATTGTCCTGCCAGAAGTTATTTCTAAAGAACCCTTAGGTCCGGTTGTACGTCGTGGCGACGATGAATGGTTCTCCATTGTTCGCTGGACGCTGTTCGCCATGCTGAATGCGGAAGAGATGGGTGTTAACTCGAAAAACGTTGACGAAAAAGCGGCTAATCCTGCAACGCCGGATATGGCGCATCTGTTAGGTAAAGAAGGGGATTATGGTAAGGATCTGAAGCTTGATAACAAATGGGCTTATAACATTATTAAGCAAGTAGGTAACTACTCGGAGATCTTTGAACGTAACGTTGGATCGGAAAGTCCATTGAAGATCAAACGTGGACAGAACAACCTCTGGAACAACGGTGGCATTCAATATGCGCCACCGGTGCGCTAATGCAACGTGATGTAACGGGCGCCGCAGCTGCGGCGCTCAGCCCAGAGTCATTGTTACCGAGGTTTTCTTATGCTTCATCGCCGCTCAACCGTAAAAGGATCGCTATCCTTTTCTAACCCTGCGGTCCGCGCCTGGTTATTCCAAATACTCGCCGTCATTGCGGTCATTAGCATTGCGGTCTATCTCATTCATAACACGATTAATAACCTGAGCAGTCGCGGTATTACCTCGGGATTTTCTTTTCTCGACCGCAGCGCCGGATTTGGTATCGTCCAGCATCTGATTGATTACGAGCAAGGCGATACCTATGGCCGCGTGTTCCTGGTCGGTCTGCTTAATACGCTGTTAGTTTCCGCACTATGTATCGTCTTCGCTTCATTTCTCGGTTTCTTTCTCGGGCTGGCACGCCTGTCAGATAACTGGTTATTGCGAAAGCTCTCCACGGTCTATATCGAAACGTTCCGCAATATCCCACCGCTATTGCAGATCTTCTTTTGGTATTTTGCCGTATTACGTAACCTGCCCGGCCCACGTCAGGCGGTTAACGCGCTGGATTTAATGTTTCTGAGCAACCGGGGGCTGTATATTCCGGCGCCGCAAATGGGAGAAGGTCTTTTTGCCTTTTGTACCGCGGTCCTTATTGCCGTCGTTGTCACCTTCGGGCTATTCCGTTTCAACAGAATGCACCAGATCAAAACCGGTCAGTTACGCCGTACCTGGCCCACAGCTCTGGCGTTGATCGTGTTCTTACCAATGATTTCACAGTGGTTTTTTGGCGCGGCACTTCACTGGGATATCCCTGAACTACGCGGTTTTAACTTTCGTGGCGGCATGGTGCTTATACCTGAACTGGCGGCTCTGACGCTGGCGCTTTCAGTGTATACCTCAGCGTTTATTGCAGAAATTATTCGGGCAGGAATTCAGGCTGTTCCTTATGGCCAACATGAGGCAGCACGCTCTCTGGGTTTGCCAAATCCGGTGACGCTCCGCCAGGTCATCATCCCGCAGGCGCTGCGCGTCATCATTCCTCCACTAACCAGTCAGTACCTGAATATCGTTAAAAATTCATCGCTCGCTGCCGCCATTGGCTACCCGGATATGGTTTCCCTGTTTGCCGGCACGGTACTCAATCAAACGGGACAAGCCATTGAAACTATTGCCATCACGATGTCGGTGTACCTGATCATCAGCCTGAGCATTTCTCTACTGATGAATATTTATAACCGTCGTATCGCACTGATCGAGCGCTAAGGAGCCATGATGACAAAAGCACTACTGTCTCACCCCTCGCGCCAGAGCAGTAACCCGGCAAGCCGCTGTCTGTTCTGGGTTCGCAAAAACCTGTTCTCCAGTTGGTCAAATTGCCTGCTCACGCTGCTATGCGTGTGGCTAATTTGGTCCTTCCTTCCACCGCTGTTGAACTGGGTATTTTTTCAGGCCAACTGGGTAGGCTCTACCCGAGCTGACTGTACCAAAGCGGGGGCCTGCTGGGTGTTCATTCATGAACGCTTCGGACAATTCATGTATGGACTTTACCCACACGATCAGCGCTGGCGCATTAATCTGGCCCTGCTGATTGGCCTGGTCTCAATCGTTCCCATGTTCTGGAAAACCATTCCCCACCGTGGTCGTTATATCGCCGTTTGGGCAGTCGTTTATCCTTTGGTGGTCTGGTGGTTGATGTATGGTGGTTTTTTCGGGCTTGAGCGAGTAGAAACCCGGCAGTGGGGCGGGTTAACGCTGACGCTTATCATCGCATCCGTCGGTATTGCGGGTGCGCTCCCGTGGGGGATTCTACTGGCATTGGGGCGTCGTTCTCATATGCCCGTCGTGCGGATTTTATCCGTGATTTTTATTGAGTTCTGGCGCGGCGTACCGTTGATCACCGTCCTGTTTATGTCCTCTGTCATGCTACCTCTGTTTATGTCTGAGGGGACCAGTATCGACAAGCTTATCCGGGCACTGGTCGGTGTCATTCTTTTCCAGTCAGCCTATGTTGCAGAGGTGGTTCGTGGGGGATTACAGGCCTTGCCAAAAGGTCAGTATGAAGCGGCTGAATCACTGGCGCTAGGGTACTGGAAAACCCAGGGTCTGGTCATTCTTCCCCAAGCCCTCAAGCTGGTTATTCCTGGTTTGGTTAATACGATTATTGCCCTGTTCAAGGATACCAGTCTGGTCATCATCATCGGCCTGTTTGATCTCTTCAGCAGCGTGCAGCAAGCAACCGTGGATCCTGCATGGCTGGGTATGTCGACGGAAGGATATGTTTTTGCCGCACTGATTTACTGGATCTTTTGTTTCAGTATGTCGCGTTACAGCCAACATCTGGAAAAACGTTTTAATACCGGGCGTACACCGCACTGAGGAATTTATGAACCAATTATTAAGGCAGTCTACCGACGCGATGATTACGCTGGAAAACGTCAACAAATGGTACGGACAGTTCCACGTTTTGAAAAACATCAATCTGCAGGTAAAACAAGGAGAGCGTATCGTCTTATGCGGTCCTTCCGGCTCGGGTAAATCGACAACTATCCGTTGTATTAACCATCTGGAAGAGCATCAGCAAGGACGTATTGTGGTGGATGGGATTGAACTCAATGAGGACATTCGCAATATTGAGCGCGTCAGGCAGGAAGTTGGCATGGTCTTTCAACACTTCAATCTCTTTCCTCATTTGACGGTTTTGCAAAACTGTACGCTGGCGCCAGTCTGGGTGCAAAAGATGCCGAAAAAAGAGGCTGAAGTGTTGGCAATGCACTACCTTGAGCGAGTTCGCATTGCTGAACATGCGCATAAATATCCAGGGCAAATCTCTGGCGGGCAACAGCAGCGTGTGGCCATTGCACGTTCGTTATGTATGAAACCTAAAATTATGTTGTTTGATGAACCCACATCAGCGCTGGATCCTGAAATGGTGAAAGAGGTGCTTGATACCATGATCGGTCTGGCGCAATCGGGTATGACTATGCTGTGCGTTACCCATGAAATGGGATTTGCCCGCACAGTGGCCGACCGGGTGATCTTTATGGATCTTGGCGAGATTGTGGAGCAGGCACCACCGGATGAGTTTTTTGCCAATCCCAGGTCAGAACGTACGCGGGCATTCCTGTCGCAGGTGATTCATTAATCTTCTGTTTTGCCCGGTGGCCTGCGCTTACCGGGCCTACGGGTTAGCAAGAAACATAACGCAAAAAGGCCATCCTTTCGGATGGCCTTTTCACTTATTTGATGTCTGGCAGTTCCCTACTCTCGCATGGGGAGACCCCACACTACCATCGGCGCTACGGCGTTTCACTTCTGAGTTCGGCATGG
>NZ_JAOWDM010000077.1:0-6731 GCF_030334645.1 Citrobacter sp. Cc139 | reverse complement strand
ATTTGCTGAGGGTGGGAAACAGAAGCAGTTTGTGAGTGTTGATGTCCAGAACGCAGATATTAAAATTCAGTATAAATATTCACCTGAAGAAGATAGGGTAATTGAGCTTGAGAGAGTTGGCCTCAATAAACTTTTCTCATTTTCAAGGCTTTACAGGATTGATTCTGGGAAGGATGCAACTTTTCCAAGCGGCATACTGGATGGGTTAACTGCGGTTCAAACATTCGACACTGACATCATTGGACCAATTATGGTCAGCGCAGAAAATAATGAAGATGGTGATGACCCAATAGCTGCGTTCACAGGTGGCTGGCATGGATTTAACCGGGACCAGAGCGGATCACCTACAGCCAGGCATGTTTCTCTTCAGGTATGGGTTGACGGGAAGATGGTCAAAGATACCTTTAAGGGATATACAAATGATTTAGTGATTGAAACCACATCTAACATCCAGGGATTTAACACCAAAAAGAAAGATGGCTCCGGTAGGGAGATTATTCAACAGAAAGTAAAAATGACCTTCAATGAAGGACGTGCAGATGTGCATATCAAAATGACTCCTCTTGAAAAGGTGAGGATACACACTTACTACGGACTACAAACAGCACTTTCCCAACTGTATGCCAACAGTTCAATTCGTTATGAATCAGGCGACTCTCCAGAATGGAAAGATACCTCCAGCGGACCAAATGATAGTGGCCCTAAGGGTAAATATCCAAATGTTTATCGCATGACGGCAAAGAACAAGCATAATGATGAAGTTTTGGTATGGTTAGACACTAAATACGGATTAGGGAAAAGATTAAATGTGAGTGATAATTATCCTTCTGCTTTCTTTGTCGGATATAAGAGCTACTTTAACTTAATAAATGGTATTCCTTTAATTATTTCTAAAGACCAATCTGCGGAAATTCATGGAAGTTTTTCTTGGGTTAAAGGATCTGAAGACAACCACTAGTAATATCGCAGCTTTTAATTTAATGCACGATACCTCTCTCGAATACTAGAGCGAGAGGTATCAGCTAATATGTCAATAAACAATATGTATTGTGCTCCGTATATCGCTCTTTGCTTCTACATACCTACATCACATGTCGATCGGTATGCTTGCAGATGATAAGCTACCTTATTCTTGGGATTTCTGGTTTTTATAATGTTAAAATTGTTTGCTAAGTACACATCAATTGGTGTCATCAACACGCTAATACACTGGGTTGTTTTCTTCGTTTTTATATATTTTTTTCATAGTAATCAAACAATTGCAAATCTAGCAGGATTTCTGGTTGCGGTTTCGTTCAGTTTCTATGCAAATGCTAAGTTCACATTTAATTCTCAGACAACAACTATGCGTTACATGCTCTATGTTGGTTTCATGGGATTACTAAGTGCTACTGTTGGTTGGGCGGCTGACATATGCGGTCTAGCTCCAATTTTCACGCTGATCGGCTTCTCGGCCATCAGTCTCGTTTGCGGGTTTATTTATTCTAAGTTCATTGTCTTTAGGGATGCGAAATGAAAATTTCTTTAGTCGTTCCTGTTTTTAATGAAGAAGATGCAATTCCTATCTTCTATAAAACAGTTCGTGAATTTGAAAAATTAAAGCAATATGAAGTAGAAATCGTTTTTATTAACGATGGAAGTAAAGACGCTACAGAATCTATTATTAATGCATTGGCAGTATCAGATCACCTTGTAGTCCCTCTCTCATTCACCCGAAATTTTGGCAAGGAGCCAGCACTTTTCGCTGGTCTTGACCATGCAACTGGTGACGCTGTTATTCCGATAGATGTTGACTTGCAGGACCCGATTGAAGTCATTCCGTACCTGATCGAGAAGTGGCAGGCTGGTGCAGACATGGTGCTGGCAAAGCGCTCTGATCGCTCTACCGATGGCCGTCTGAAGCGCAAGACTGCAGAGTGGTTCTATAAACTTCACAACAAAATCAGCAATCCGAAGATTGAGGAGAATGTTGGCGATTTTCGCCTGATGTCTCGTGAGGTAGTTGAAAACATCAAGCTTTTGCCAGAAAGAAATCTTTTTATGAAGGGTATTCTAAGCTGGGTTGGAGGTCGTACTGATGTGGTTGAGTATGCCCGCGCCGAACGTGTAGCCGGTAGTACTAAATTTAATGGCTGGAAGCTATGGAATCTCGCACTTGAGGGGATCACCAGCTTCTCCACCTTCCCGCTTCGCATCTGGACGTATATTGGCTTGTTTGTGGCGAGCGTAGCGTTTATCTATGGCACATGGATGATTATAGACACTATAGCTTTCGGTAATGCCGTTCGCGGGTACCCTTCTATTTTGGTATCAATACTTTTTCTTGGCGGGGTGCAGCTTATAGGAATTGGGGTTCTTGGCGAATATATTGGACGCATATATGTGGAAACGAAGAAAAGACCGCGGTTCTTGTTAAAGGGTAAAAAATGAAAAACAAATATAATTTATCTATTTTTATTATTGGAATGCTCTACGTGTTGCCAATAGTTTTAGCTAATGTATATTATGTTGATGACATGGGAAGGCTTTCACTTGGATATGGATGGGATGGTGATGGTAGAATTTTATCTAACATTATCACAGAAGCTCTTTCTTTCGGAAATGGAATAATATCAACATTCCCTTATTCAACATTGCTTTCATCTGCGATACTTGTTTTTGCAGGAGCAATTGTTGCTGAAATGCTATTTGAAAATAAATACCTTAGGAATATCTCATCTCTTTTCATTGTTACCTCGCCATTCATGCTTGAAAACTTATCGTATAGATATGACTCTATATTAATGGCGATATCTGTATTATTTGCTGTAATACCTTTTATTTTTCGCTTTAATTACAAGTTGTTTTTCGCCACATCAGTTATTTGTCTTCTTATTTCATTTTGCTTATACCAGACATCAACGATGGCATATTTCTCTGTAACATTATGCTTATTAATAAAGCAATGTTTGAATAAAGAAAATGCTTTTGATTTAAGGCTTTGCATTATTTGTTTAACCTGTTTTTTTGCATCGTATATTATTTACTCGTTACTAATAAACTTACTTGCAATAAACATGCAAAGAAGCGGCTTCATCCCATTTAATAAGGATGGCATTGATATAATACTATCTCGAATAAATAGTTATAAAAATTATTATCTCACACTTTATGTTAGTGGCTTTAAGTATGTTATATGGCCTTGCATAATATTATCCATACTGTCATTTGTTAATTTTGTTTTAAATGGCGGAGGTCTTGGTAGATTATTGTTATTAGTAATATATTTATTCTGTTCAGCAGTATTAACCATGATGCCAAACCTAGTAATATCAACAGCATGGGTAACACCTAGAACATTCATTTGCTTTCCTTTTTTAATTATTTCATTGTTCATAACCATAGATAATATAAAAATCTCTTTATTTGCTGAAAAAATAAAAATAGCCTCAGCAGTCTTGTTTGTTTCTTATTCTTTTTTCCTGTGTTCGATCTATGGTTCAACACTTAAAAACAATGATGATTATTCTGACTTTATTGCTCAGAGCGTCTCAAACGTAATAATGAAAGACTCAAACGAGTCAACATACAAAGTAATGATTTCAGGTCTTCGCCCACTTTCCGTTAAGACAAGGACGGCATTTAATTCTATACCTTTTATAAGCGTATTGGCTCCAAATTATATGTCTCAAGGTTCGTCTTGGGGTATTGCTGATCTTAGTAGATATATAGACATGGCATTTATACCTGAATGGCAAAAATATATTAATGAGAGGTGCACTTGGAGCACTATTGATAGCGGTAGTGTTTACCATATATTAAAAAAAGACAACTTGTATATAGTTGATTTTGATTACAGGTCATGTAAATAGTATAACTATAAGAGGCTGAGTATTCAGCCTCTTTAACTTATAATTTTATGTATTTTGACCCTACGAGGAGAAACTCATAAACACCAGGAGTTGATATTGTTGATACCAAAGTTACACCGTTATACACACCAATTGTCTGGCCACCAAAAACCACAGATGACAAATCAACCAGAACACTTCTTCTTTTCAATGACAGGAGTACTGCTGGGGTAGGCAATCCAAGTGTTTTACCTCCTGTTAATCCTCCACCGAACGGAATAATATTTCTTGTATTATCAGGCCATGTAGTAGCATTATTTACATCACCAAATATTAAAATTTTACCTGCGTCACGATAATCTGTTGTGCTGTCAAAAACATTTCCACCAGAAGCTAGTTCATTATCAAATACACCAGCCTCTGCATTAGTTCTGACGGGTTGACCAAAGTGGCTATTGTCAAATTTTGTAAAATCGTTAGAGGCAGTTCTCAGTGAGAGATTAATACTTCCACCCAACTCACTACCTGACCCAGGTGAGTTATCAGAAATCACGGAGGATTTAAGTTCATTACACTCAATCCATCCATAGTTGCTTGAATCTGAATTTTCATCAATTGTAACCATAGAATTACCAGTTAGTGTTAAACCTAGTATCGCACCATCCTTAACATCTATCACGGCTCCTCTTGTAATGGTTACATCGTGGCGTCCAAATACACAACCAGTAACAGAAGTACGACGCAGACGAGTACATTTAAACAATTTAGGAGTCCATGTATCAGTTACCCAGTCTATAGATGTCCATCCAAGTTGAGAACCATTAAAAGTAACGCCTTCAATTTCTGATGCTGAAATAGTAACGGCATCATAGGAAACGCTACCACTGGCAATGTGCTGAACATTATTGAATGCTAAATTGTACGCCCTACGAGCACGAATGCCTCTACGCACACCTGACAATTGAATATTGTTAAATACACCATTATTTATACCTTGTGGAGATGAAGGACCAACATCAGTGTTACTTATAAAATACACTGCGCCATCAACGATAATATCAGACCATGCACCTATATTGCCCATCAAAGAACCTGGCCCTGCTCCAGAGCCTAATCCGTGAGCAAATACACGATATGCCGCAAGAGGCCATAAGTTGTGCACAAAAGGGTTTTCTGATACAGCCAGTGTTATGATCGCAGCAGTATCTGCAAAACTTCCTTCTGGATAATTTGGAGCGTGGCTCTGGAAGAAGTTAACAATGGTAGCTGAAGCAATGGTGTTAGTTGGGCCCATGGGATGGACGTTAGTAAGCGTTACAGTTCCGTCCAGATTCCTAGTTACACCTGATGCGTAATAACCACCACTGTCAGTTGTAAATTCTAAGAAGCTTGTATAAACCGTCCCGTCTCCAGCAGTAGTACCGAAAGGCCATATAACTGGAGTGCGCCCATCAGGCCATGGGTCAAAAGATAGCGTAACTGTATCTGATGTATAACTAACAATAGACTGTCCGGCATTACCAGCCCATTGACGCATAGTGAAATGGTCAATCTCTACTTGAATAGCCTCGAATACAAGACCTCTAATGCCTAGAGCAACTACCAGTTCTGACACTCTTCCTAAAGAACCAATTGCTGTTTCTCCATGAAAATGTAGTGGTCAACTAAAACTGGCCACGGCTTTAGAGTTTTTCCAGTATCGGTTTTCCGATTCGTTTGGAGGTAATCCACCGTTATAGTCATGCGGCCTTAGCGAGCTGTAATACCCGACGATATAGTTTGTGATCGCATGAGCTGCTTCGCTAAAGTTTATATAGCCTGTCACTGGCACCCACTCGTTTTTCAGACTTCTGAAGAAGCGTTCCATCGGGCTGTTATCCCAGCAGTTTCCGCGTCGGCTCATACTTTGCCTGATCCGGTAACGCCACAGTAACTGCCGGAACTGCCTGCTTGTGTAGTGGCTACCCTGGTCACTGTGGAACATCACTCCCGCTGGTTTACCTCGGGTTTCCCACGCCATTTCCAGCGCTTTGATGGTTAGCTTGCTGTCCGGTGAGAATGACATTGCCCAGCCTACCGGTTTCCTGGCGAACAAATCGAGAACGACGGCGAGGTAAGCCCAGCGCCTGCCTGTCCAGATATACGTCACATCGCCGCACCATACCTGATTAGGCTCTGTCACTGCGAACTGTCGCTCAAGGTGATTTGGGATAGCGATGTGTTCATGACCACCCCGTTTATACCGGTGGGTGGGTTGCTGACAACTCACCAGTCCCAGTTCTTTCATGAGCCTGCCGGCAAGCCAGCGTCCCATTCTGAAGCCTCTCAGGGTTGCCATAATGGCGATACTTCTCGCGCCAGCAGAGCCATGGCTAATGTTATGCAGCTCCAGAACCTGACTACGTAATACAGCCCGCTTGCCGTCTGGCTTTTCGGGGCTTTTCACCCAGTATTTGTAGCTGCTGCGATGAACCCCGAACACGTGGCAGAGTGTGACCACAGGATACTGCGCTCTGAGTTTCTCGATTAACGAGAACTGTTCAGGGAGTCTGACATCAAGAGCGCGGTAGCCTTTTTTAATATGTCGTTTTCCATTTCGATGCGTTGTAGCTTTTTCTTTAGCTCACGTATTTCAATCTGTTCTGGGGTTATAGGAGAGGCTTTAGGTATTTTGCCCTGTCGTTCATCCCGTAACTGCTTTACCCATCGCGTCATGGTAGAAAGCCCCACGTCCATAGCACTGGCCGCAGCTGCAACTGTGTAGTTCTGATCAAGGACCAGTTGAGCGGATTCGCGTTTAAACTCTGCGCTGAAATTTCTTTTTTTCATTGGGACACCTGTATTGTTCTGAGATGAGCATATCACCTCTGTTCAGGTGGCCAAATTCAGTAAACCACTACA